>CAXTYP010000022.1:2415-15656 GCA_964248435.1 uncultured Acidobacteriaceae bacterium
GCTTTCCTGAACTCGCGACTCGTACCGTGGCTATTGAGCTTTGAGGCCCGTCCTGAGCCGGCCATCCTGAAACTGCGCGCAACTGCGCAGAGTGCACCCCCCACAAACATGGATTGGCGACTCAACCACAACCCGGGGAGCGCACGATCCGGCAGCTTACCCCGCCCCGCAAATGCGGCAAATGTCCTCACCGAATTTAGCGACCTTGGCCGGCCCCATGCCGTCGACCGAAAGCAGGTCGTCGAGCGACCTGGGCTGGGCTTCCGCGATCGCGCGCAGCGTCCGGTCCGGAAACACGCAGAACGCAGGCTGGGCCAGCTTCGCAGCTTCCGCTTTGCGCCAAGCTCGCAGGCGCGTTTCCAGTGCCGCCGCCGCGCCCGCCAATGGCTGTGCCTTCGCCGACTCGCCTTGACGCGCCGCGCTTTTCCGGGCTCGTTTGGGCGCAACGGCCCCGGCCGGTGCGTTCAGCACCCGCAGCACCACGGTGTCCGCGTCCCCGTCGCTGAACGTGGCTCCCTCGTGCGTCAGGCTTGCCTTGCGGTACGGAATCGTCCGCCCGTCTTTTTCAAACGTCGCCTCGTCAAGCCGCACAAACCCGGCCGAGGCCAGCGCCCCTAGCAGGTCCTCAAACTCGTCCCGGCTCACGCCATTCTTTGCGCAAAGCTCGCCGTGCAGCTTGCCCGTCGACTTCGCCCCGCCTCCATATCCTGATCCGCCCAGCGCCGCCACGATCCCGTGCGCCAGTCGTCGCTCCGCATCGTCAAGGCCGCGCGCGGTTTGCGTCCGCGAAGCTTCGGGCGCGCACACGTCACAGATCCCGCAGTCTGCCCGGTCGTCTTCAATGTCGCCGAAATGCCGCACCAACTGCCGCATCCGGCACTCACCCGACTCAGCAAAGCGGATCACCCGGTCCAGCTGGCCGCCCCGGTGTGTGCTCTGCGCCAGGTAAGGCTTGCGCCAGCCATCGTGACCGCGTGTCACAAAACCCTCGTAGTCCAACACCGCCCCACCATGGATCAGCAGCTTTTCAAGCGCCTTGTCGAGCTCGTCATCTTCCAGCCGCATGCGCCCCTTCTTGAGCAGCTCGGGCAGCTCTTCGCGATGCAGCGGGTCGCTATCAAGACAGCGAAAGATGGCGTCGAGCCGCTCCACCGGGGGGTAATCCCGCTCGAAAAAGAAGTCGTGCTGCTTTCTATCGGCGAACGAGTGCATCAGCACCGTGCGTGAAGGCTCGCCATCGCGGCCCGCGCGGCCAATCTCCTGGTAGTAGCCTTCGAGCGTCGCCGGCAAAGCCATGTGCAGCACCGTTCGCACATCGGCTTTGTCGATCCCCATGCCGAACGCGATGGTTGCCACCACCACCTCCAGTTCGCCGCCCAAGAACGCCCGCTGCACCCGGTCGCGATGCTCCGGGTCCATGCCGGCGTGATAGGGCGCGGCACGGAGAGTGCGGCCCAGCTCGCCGGCCAGCATCTCGGCCTCCTTGCGGGTGGGCGCGTAGACGATTGCGGGGCGGGCGGCGCTGTCTTTCAGCAGGTCTGCCGCAAACGCCGCGCGCTTCGGCTTTGAAACCTCCACAACCTCAATCGCCAGGTTGTCGCGGCGAAAGCCGTGGATAAACACGGAAGGCTCACGCCCGCCTTGCCCGAGGCCCAACTGCGCGACGATATCTCCCTGCACCTGCGTCGTCGCCGTGGCCGTAAGGGCAATCACGGGCGAAGGACGCAGGCTATGGAGATGCTGGCCGAGCATGCGGTAGTCCGGGCGAAAATCATGCCCCCACTGCGAAATGCAGTGCGCCTCGTCGATCGCGATCAGCCCCGGTTTGCGCCGCGCCAGCATCTCCGGAAAACCGGGCACGCGCAGGCGCTCGGGGGCGATAAACAAGAACTCGAGCGTACCGTCCAGGTACCCGCGACAGGCTTCGCGAGCGGCTTCACGTGGCAAGCCGGAATGAATGCGCGCCACGTTTAAGCCAAGCGCCGCGAGCTTCGCGGCCTGGTCGTCCATCAACGCGATCAAAGGCGAGATCACCAGCGCCGTGCCGCCGCGCGCCAGCGCCGGCAGCTGGTAGCAGAGCGACTTGCCCGCGCCGGTCGGCATCACCAGCAGCACATCTTCTCCCTCCAGCGCGGCCCGGCACACGGCCTCCTGGTTGGCGCGAAACGCGCGAAAACCGAACCGCTGCTCCAGCAGCTGGTGCAAGGATGTTTTGGGGCTGGCGGCGGTCAAGGGGGGCACTCTTCTACTATAAAGCTTGCGGCCCGGGTGCGAGGGCTGCCAAGAACGGTTGCTGCCTGGCGATTCGTGCGGGGACAAAGAAGCTTTTCACGGCACGTAGCGAGTGATACGCAGGAACAGTGCTAATGCCACGCCGCGAGTTACCTGCAGTTGAAAATCGCAAGGGCACATGGTCCGAATCTCTTCGAGACGATGGAACAAGTCTGAAACTCCTTCCAGGGAAGTTCGTGTGTTCACAAAAACAACCGCTTGAGAGTCAGCGCGCCGCCTTCAAAAATCCAGTCAAGTCATGCATGAACTTGTCTGGCTGCTTGGCAGTTGTGAAAGTCCTGACCATTTACCTGCTGGAGGGCTGCCATCTCCACGTTGAACTCAGCTTTTGCCTCAATGCACTTATATTTCCAGTCTCCGCGAGTTTTGATCGTGACCTGAAGGTCCAGTCAGCAACTGCTTCCATGCATCGGGATACCGGCTCTTAACCTGTGTTTTCCATGAAAGAACATCGCGCGCGGGAACCAGCCCATGTGCCCAAGCTGGCGGTTAGCGTGGAACGTGAACTCATGCGTGAGCTGCCAGTAAGGGAACGAGGCTTCGGCCGCGGCTTGTGAGCTGGGGTGGCGTGTCCTGCTACTCCCCATGCGAAGCATGGCGCTCACACGATGTTCAACTGAGGCTTAGGCGAGTTGTTTCTTCTGAACACCATTCAAGTGAAGGCGGCAGCAAGTACTTCACAACGTACGCTTGTAGACCAGCCAGGGCTACGATTAGAGGCACCGTCGCTATCACCCACCCCACTCCTCGCGCCCCCATCAAGTAAGGAAGTGATATTGCTCCGATATACGATAAGACGTTCTGCGTTTGGCGGTAAGACGGCGAGACACGAATCTTCACTTTGCAAAGCGGGCAGAGGAAGCATGGGGTCAGGCGCACTTCCTCAAGCTGAACCCGGCGCTGACACGCCGGGCATACTGTTCGTTTGCTGTAAGTCTTCATCAGTGACCCTCAGCGCACCTCCGGCTGGATGCTGGTATTGCTTGTACTGTTCAGCCAGTCTTCCCCGATCGCCTCCAGAGAACGACCGTTTCAACAAAGTTCCGATGGAGATCGGAGCCGACTCCGCCACCGTCGATATGCCTTGGGCGAACGGGCCGACCATTCCTATCCTTGCTGCCGCTGCCGGGCACAAGCGAAGCCATCTCCAGCGCGCCAAGGCCGCACATGGAGCGGCGAAGCGATGATAGCCTGTGCAGTCAGCCAGGTCGCTTCGACCCCCGAGGCCGTGTCAGCAAACAGGGCTTTTCCTGAAGCGCGGCGACTCAGGAGTGGCCCTATACTTGCCCCATGGAACACCTGTGGACCCCCTGGCGCTACTCCTATATCACCGGGCAGGCTGCGGTTTCGGGCGAGGGCTCGGAAGTCCCGGAGCATCGCAAAGGCGTGCCCTCAGAGCTGCGGGCGTACCCCGGGGACCTCGACTGCGTTTTCTGCAATCTCCTCGCATCCACCGACCACGCCCTTGCCCACGGCATGCCGGCGGATAAGGCCGAGCGTGCTTCCCTTCTGGTCTGCCGCGGCCGGCTCGTCTTTGTCTGCCTCAACCGCTTTCCTTACAACTCCGGGCACCTCATGATCGTGCCGTATGCACACGGCGCGTCGCTCGCCGCGCTTCCCGCCGAGACCGCTGCGGAGTTGATGCTCTATGCCCAGCGCGCCGAGCAGGCCTTGTCGGCCACTTACTCGCCCGACGGCTACAACATGGGCCTGAACCTGGGTGCTGCCGCGGGCGCGGGCGTTGCCGGTCACCTTCACCTTCACGCCGTACCCCGCTGGGTCGGCGACACCAGTTTCCTGTCAACGCTGGGCGAAACCCGGACCCTGCCGGAAGCATTGCCTGTGACATGGGAGCGCCTGCGGACAGCCTTTCACTCGATACGCTTGTGAAATGGCGTGAATATCGCGGTGGTCAGGTTCGACGGTGGATCGCGCCGGGCACTTTGGTGGAACACCGGGGCTCAGAGAAACAGTCGCGTGGGACCGCATAACAGCTGCATCCTAGGACGCAGCAAGGTTGAAGGAGATCAGCATGAGTGAAGCACGCCCGGCATCTGGCATCGCGGAAACACTGAAGCGGCAGCAAAGTGAAGAGTTGGCCACCGCAACCGCGCAAGCGCCGCCCACCAGCGTCGAACCCGTCGCCCCGCAGGATCCGCAAGCCCAGGGGGCGGCCACCGGCGAGCAGCACGCCGTACTTAGCAGAAATGTCAGCGGCTCCGGGCAGCAAGGCGCAGACGAGATCGCGAGCGAACTTCAGGATAAGATGCCCGGTGGCAATCCTGGTTACCATTCCACCGGCTCTCACACCGGCACATCGGGCACCGGGGCGAAATAGCCGGCCCGCAAATCCGCCGGCTTCACCGCCAGCCCTGCCCCTGCGAATCGTCGTCTCGACGATCACTGGCGGTCCAGCTCCATGCGACGCCGCCCGCCGGCACCCTGCTCGTCTTCCCTCTCGTGCGGCCTTGGCTGAACTCCAGCTTGCCGACCGCTTCGGCCGAGCTCACCCGGTTTCTACTCTGAACCCATGGCTCGTTTTCTCAATCAGCTCGGCTGGTCCCCCGTCGGCGCAAACCGGCCCAGGAGCAGTCGAATTGCGTTCCCGGGGCTACTGAAACAACTCCCCCCTCGAACCAGCCGGGAGCCCCGGGAGAGGCTCGGAGAGCAGCCCGTCTTCGTCCTCCCCGGAAGCGTCCAGCATCTCCTTGGGAATCGGCTTGCTTGTTTTGGCCCCCAGCTTCCGTAGCATTTCGACCTGGCGTATGGCGTTTCCCTTGCCCCGCGCCAGCTTGCTGTAAGCATTGTCATACGACTTTTGCGCATCCCCGAGCTTTGTGCCAACCTCCTGGAGGTCCTTGGCAAACGCCGCAAACTTGTCGTAAAGCTCTCCGCCCCGCTCCACAATCTCCTGCACGTTGCTGCGCTGCCGCTCCTGGCGCCACAGGTGTGCCACGGTTCGCACCACAAATAAAAGCGTGCTGGGACTCACCAGGAGCACATTCCGGTCCCATGCTTCCTGCCACAAGGCCCCGTCCCGGGCGATCGCCAGCAGAAAGGCCGGCTCGATCGGCACAAACATGACGACGAAATCCATGGTTTCAAGCTGGTAAAGCCCCTGGTAGTTGCGCCCGGAAAGGTCCTTGATGTGCCCGCGCATCGATCCGACGTGTTTGCCCAGCGACACCGCGCGCGAGCTTTCTTCTTCGCAGTCACAATACGCGCTGTAGTCGAGCAGCGAAACCTTGGCGTCGATGACCAGGTGACGCCCCCCGGGCAGGTTCAGAATCACGTCCGGCCGCGCCCGCCCGCCTTCTGATCCGGCAAAGCTGGTCTGCACCCGGTACTCGTGCTCTTTCCGCAGCCCGGCTCGTTCCAGCATCTGCTCCAGCACAAACTCGCCCCAGTCGCCCTGCGTCTTGGACGAACCTTTCAGCGCGCGCACCAGGTTGCTTGCTTCCGATGACAACTGCTGGTTCAAGTCCTTCAAGTCACCAATCTGTTCGCGCAACTCCACGCGACCCTTGATCCCGTCCTCACGCAAAGCCTCCACCCGCTGCTGGAAGTCGCCCAGCCGCTCTTTGAGCGGGTTCAGCAAGCTCCCCAGGCTGGTCTCGTTCTCCTCCCGAAACAGCTTTGATTTTTCCTGAAAGATCTCCGCCGCGAGCACCTTGAACTGGTTGCCCAGCTTTTCTTCAGCATCGGCCAGCAGCTTGAGCTTCTTTTCCGTTTCCCCCGACTCGATCTCGATCTGGGTCCGGGCGCTTCCCAGCGCCGCTCCGGCCACCCGCAACTCATCCTGCAGGCTTTCCGCCAGGTGGTTTGCCGCGAGCAGCCGCGCTTCCTTTTCGCGCAGGTGCTCCCCACGCGTTCGACCCTCGGCCTCCGCCCCGGCAAGCGCCGCTCGCGCAGCGGAAAGCGCTTGCAAAGCATCTGCCAGCTCCAACCGGAGAGCTTCGAGGCTTGCCAAAGAGCGATCCCGCTCCCGTCCGGCAGTGTTTGCTTGCGCCAGTGCCAGCGCCACTTTTTGGCTGTCCTCTGCCCTGCGGCGCTCCGCCTCCAGCCGCTCCGCGCTGCGGGCTTCCCCGCCTAAACGTGCTCCTGCCTGGCGGCCAGCAAAAAACCCGATCGCGGCACCAGCGAACACCCCCAGCAACACCAGCAGCAACACGGCAAGGCCCATGGAAAGAGTGTGCCACCAGAGGCGAACAAAAAGCGAGCATGATCTGATTCGGTTGCGCTATCTTTCCCGTTTTGGGAATCGGCAGCCATTCTGGAACACCACTCCACTGTCGGGGCGAGCAGGAGTCGCGCAACCGCTTTACACGTGCGGGTACCGCCGTTAGACTTGGAGTTTCGGGGCTGTCGGCGTAGCCGTGCCTCCCCGCCCTCAAAAGGGAATCAGTTTACGGCACCAATTAACGAGGAGACAGGCATGGCGGCGGTTGAGGACAAGGTAAAGCAGATCATTGTTGAGCAGCTTCAGGTCGATGAGGCCGAGGTCACCCCCAGCGCATCGTTTCAAGAGGATCTGGGTGCTGATTCACTCGACGTGGTTGAGCTCGTCATGCAATTCGAAGAAGCCTTTGATCTTGAAATTCCGGATGAAGACGCGGAAAAGATCAAAACCGTAAAGGATGCGACGGAATACATCGAGAAGCATGCGAAAGGCGGCAAGTAGCCCTTGCCTTTCGTACCGAGACGAGTGGTGGTGACTGGCGTCGGCCTGATCTGTGGCGTCGGCAACAAGGCCCCGGAGGTTTGGGCGGCCCTATGCGCCGGCCGCAGCGGCGTCGCGCCGATTACCGCGTTCGATACGGATGGGTTTTCGGTCAAGTTCGCGGCCGAGGTCAAGGGATTTGATCCCCTGACCCTGATTGATAAAAAAGACGCCCGCAAGATGTCCCGGTTCATCCACCTGGGCGTCGCCGCGGCACAGGAAGCGGTGACCAGCTCCGGCCTCGATATCACGGACGACTTGTCCGAGCGAGTCGGCGTCCACGTGGGCTCCGGCATCGGGGGCTTTGACATCATCGAGCGCGAGCATACGGCTTTCCTGGCCGGGGGGCAGAGAAAAATCTCGCCCTTTTTCATCCCTGCCACCATCGCCAACCTCGCTGCGGGCCATATCTCGATCCGGCACAACGCCAAGGGTCCCAACCAGACCGCATCCACCGCCTGCACCTCCGGCGCGCACTCGGTCGGCGACTCGTTCCGCATCATCGAGCGCGGCGATGCCGACATCATGATCGCAGGTGGCGCCGAAGCTGCCATCACGCCCATGTCCGTAGGCGGTTTTGCTTCCATGCGGGCGCTTTCAACGCGCAATGACGACCCCGCCGGTGCTTGCCGCCCCTGGGACCGCGATCGCGATGGCTTTGTAGTGGGTGAAGGCGCCGGCATCCTGATTCTCGAAGAGCTGGAGTTTGCCCGGGCACGCGGGGCCACCATCCTCGCCGAAATCGTCGGCTACGGCATGAGCGGCGATGCCTTTCATATCACCGGCATGGCGCCCGAGGGTGACGGCTGTTTCCGCGCCATGCGTGCCTCGCTGCGCAGCGCCGGCCTCCAGCCTGTGCAGATCGGCTACCTCAATGCCCATGCCACCAGCACCCCGCTCGGCGATGCCAGCGAAAGCACCGCCATCGGCAACCTTTTCGGCGAGCACGCGCGCAATCACACCCTGCGCGTCTCCTCCACGAAGTCCATGACGGGCCACCTGTTGGGCGGCGCAGGCGGACTGGAGGCCGGCATCACTGTTTACTCGCTGCTGCACCAGACAGCTCCGCCGACCATTAACCTCGAAAATCCTGACGAGGGCTGCGATCTGAACTATGTCAGGGACGGTGCCGAGCAGATACCGATCGAGTACGCCTTGTCCAACTCCTTCGGCTTCGGCGGTACCAATGCGTCGTTGATTTTCAAACGCTGGACCTAGTAAGCGATCGTTCCTGGATGTTGCTCCCCATCAATGCTTGGTGAAAAAACGTAAGGCACGTAACCCGAGCGTCGTCTTCCTGCCCTGCCCTGCCCAGAGGCACACACAACCCGGCGCCCCAGACGATCCTCTAAGGAGTGGTTCAGGAGAAACCTCCATGCGTTCTTGGAAAATCCTTGCCGCTTCCGCTCTGATGGCCGCCTCGGTCGGCGGTTCACAGTCCGTTTCCGCCCAGCTTTCCATTAACATCGGGCCGGAACCCCGCTGTCCCTACGGGTACTACGACTATGCCCCGTATGGTTGCGCTCCTTACGGCTACTACGGCCCCGAGTGGTTCAACGGCGGCGCTTTTATGGGCGCTGGACCCTGGTTTCATGGGCGTCACGACTTTTACGGCCACGTTGACAACGGTTATGACCCTCGCTACGGGTACCACGGTCCCTACCCGGCGCGCGGCGATCGTGCCTTCAACCACTTCCACGGCCAGGACATGCGCGATGGACGGGGTCACGAGTTCCATGGCGGCGGCGATCGCGGCGGTCACGGCGATCACCACTAGGGATCGATCGGCTTCGTGCCGCACCGGGAGCCCATGGGACCTCCAAGGGCCTGAGAACGGTACTGATAAGTCCCTCCTTCGGCTGGGACTTATCAGCAAAATGCCTGTCGTAATCTCCTGCCGATCCACTTACAAAGGCTGCTTACGGTACGTGCATAAGTCTGCCTGGTAGCCCATGCCGCTCTAGGTGCCGAAAGCCCGGTAAACAAACGAGCCCAGGTACCAGCCGTCCATGAACTTATAAGGCGATTCCCCGGTGGTGTAATGCCCACACGGCAGTACGCGGGACTCATACGGAATTGCCAGTTCCTGGAAACTGTGCAACAGTTGGCGCGAGTACTGTTCCAGAAAAGTCAGGTCATACGTAGCGTGCACCACCAGCGTTCTGCGCGCCTTGTCGCGGGCGGTGGACGCGAAACGCTCCATGTAGTGCGACGGGCTGATCCCCGACCAAAGAGCCCGCAGACGCTCCTGCGTCAAGCCGGCGGCTTCCATCGCGGCCCGGATGTGCCGCGTGCTCTGCCCGGTCCACACCACGTCGCCGAAAGACGCAGAAACATGGTTAAACGCGCATACCTGCAGGCGGACATCATGAGCCGCGGCCAGAAAGCCGTAACACGAGCCCAGCGAAGTGCCCAGTACGCCGATCTGCTCATACCCCTGCGACACGAGCCAGTCCACGCAACACCGGATATCCACCACTGCCTGCCGCGCTGCAGCCAGCGTCCTGCCAATGTTTGAGGACACCGCGTAGTCCGAGCGCTCGAGCTCTGCCGGCCGGCGAATGTCATGGTACGGCTTTGAAAGCCGCAGCGCCGACACCCCAAACCGGTTAAACAGCGTACACAGCGCATTATGCGAAAACGCGTCCGCGTTCCACTGCGGCATCACGATCATGGCCTTGCGCCGCGGCTCGCCCGTTTGCGTATCAGCGCGCGCCGGGTACCATCGCGCGTTCACCAGGTTGTTCTCCGGGTAGGGCGTTTTCACCGGCGAGGTAAACCGCAGAAACTCGGCCTCATCCAGCTTCCCTTCGGTCGCCCGGCGTTTCCACTCCGCCGCCTGCGCCAGGGTTTCCGGCCGCACGTTGGTCGGGAAGAGCTCCGGATGCCGCCGCTCCAGCCGGTAGTCCCGCGGTGCCTCGTAACCGAAAAAGCGCTCGCTGTCGGCCAGCATCATCGCATTGACATGGAGCATGGCAGCTTCGGCTTCGCTCGCCTTCAGGTTCTCTTCAGGCTCGTCTGCCAGGCCCTCCATCCCGGGCGGCAGTGCATCCCGCAACCACCCGAACCCCCACTCCACCGGACGCACCACCCGATTTTCATCCCGGGTCGTCAGCGCCGTTTCCCACCTGAACATCCAGTCCGCGTACCACTTTCCCAGCATTGCTTCCCATGATAGCGAATCCACCCGGCAACAGCCGCACACATGATGACCTACGTCATGCTCTTCGCGAGAAACCTCGCCCATCGATCGCCGTCTCCGCAAGCGCCCCTTGTACTCTCACCCCATGGCGTCCTTCTACCAAGCCGAGACTGTCGCTGACTTTCTCAACCAAACCGATGAGCATGTGTTCCGCGAACTCGCCCTTGGCTATGCCCGGCGCGGCTACACCAGCCAATACTCCGACCAAACCCTCAGCTGGCACCACGACCTTGCCGCCCTCCGCCAGGTGCTGCAAGCCTGCGTCGCACAATCTCCGGAGGCTTCCTCCTGGGGCCTGCTTCTTGAGTTCTCCATCCCCTGCAAGGAGCGAAGAATCGATGCAGTCCTTCTTGTCGGGGGCACGGTCGTGCTCCTGGAAACGAAAGCCGGCGAAACATCGGCGCAGGCGTGCAGGCAAATTGAGGAATACGCCCTGCTTCTCCATTACTTCCACCAGGCCTCCGCGAGCCGCCGCATCGTGCCCCTCGTCGTTGCAGCAGAAGCAGCTGGAGCAATCACAGCGACAGCTGAAATCTGCACCGCGCCAGCCGAGCCACTGAGCCCGCATGTCACACCTCCGCGGTTAGCGACTGACTGGATCAGCAGTGTCACCGGCGCTTCATGGCTCAACTTACCCGCGATCTTACTCAGTCTCCAGCATCCCCTAACTACCCAGGTAAGTGTGCAGGCGTGGGATCACAGTCCTTACTTCCCGGTGCCGGGTATCCTTGAGGCTGCCATCGCTCTCCGAAGCGGTCTTTCCATTCGAGAAATCGCGCATTCTGAAGCCTCCGAGCATGAAATCGATAGTGTGCAAGACTCCATCCAGCGACATATCGAGCAGGCTCGCAGGTTAGGGCAGCATATCGTCTGCTTTCTTACGGGCGTGCCCGGGTCCGGCAAAACCCTTGTCGGGCTTGGTCTCGCTCACTCCACCCAAAACCAGGATCACCCCGTACATTTCATGAGCGGAAATGGCCCACTGGTCCATGTCCTGCAGCACCTTTTCAAAACAGAAAGTATGCAGGGCGGGGCCACTTCGCTCCAGGCCGGCATCGAGGCCAGGACCCTGATCGAGAACGTGCACGTCTTCGCCCGGTACTACGTTGAAGACAACCCCGGCGCTCCTTCCAATCACGCCCTTATCTTCGACGAAGCCCAGCGCGCCTGGAACAGGAACCAGAACTACACCAAGTACAAGCGCGATTATTCCGAACCGGAAATGCTCCTGCGCATCATGGAGCGGCATAGCGACTGGGCAGCCGTAATTGCCTTGGTGGGCGGCGGTCAGGAGATCAATGACGGCGAGGCTGGCCTGGAGGAGTGGGGCAAAGCGCTTGGAAGCAGCTCGAAAAACTGGGTCGTTTATGCCTCCCCCGAGGTCATCGCAGGCGGCCCTTCAACCGCCGGTCGCCGGCTTTTTGAACCTGGAGTGACAGAAAAGGAAATCTGCCCGGACCCCTCCCTGCATCTGCGAACTTCCAATCGCAGCCTCCGGGCCGACCGGCTTTCCTGCTGGGTCAACCACGTGCTGGACGGAAACGCAGACGAGGCTGCTGCACTTGGAATTACGGATAAGTACCCCATCCTTCTTTCCCGCAGTCTTGCCGAAACCAGGCGCAAACTCCGCAAACAAGGGATGGGTCATACGCGGTATGGCTTGGTAGCCTCTTCGGGCGCCGCGCGCTTGCGTGCCGACGGCCTCGAATCGAGCTCCGCCTTTCACGAGGCGTACCCGTGGGAGCACTGGTATCTCGCCCCTCCCTCCGACGTACGCTCCTCCTTTCAATGCGAAGTATTTGCCAGCGAACTTAAAATCCAGGGGCTTGAGCTGGACTGGGTCGGGCTGTGCTGGGGAGGAGATTTCACGTGGGACTCAACCACCGGTTGGCAGCTGCGCGCGCTGCGCCACGGGCCCACCAGTCGCTGGCTTCCCATCAGGAACAGCGAACGGAGAGCCTTCAAGGTCAACAGCTATCGCGTTCTGCTCACCCGCGCGCGCCAGGGCATGATCCTGTTTGTGCCTCCAGGCGATCCGCATGACCCTACCCATGCGCCGGGGGAGTTCGAATCCACGGCCCGCTTCCTTCTGGCGTGCGGCGTGCAGGCGCTCTGAACCGGGAACGACCCCCTAACTGTTTCCCGGAAAGAGCTAACGCAGCCCTTCCAGAAAGGCTGCGTTCTTGCCCCTGCGAAATATCATCCATCCTTCAGACCATGCCGGATTACTCCCCGGCCCGCGCTGCCGTCATCGCGTCGTTGAACTTCTGAAAGAAGCCGTCATACTCTCCCCGCTGTTCGGCAAACCGCTGCTGCTTAACCCGTTCCACCAGAACTTCCTCTGTTGCGGGCGAGTTCTTCAGGATGGCAAACGTTTCTTCGATGTAGTCCTTCAAAGGCATGGCGTTCGGATCGCTCACCTGCCGTTTTCCCATAAGCTCTGTCTGCACGTACGGCGGCACCAATTCCAGTACCTGCACCGCGGTATCCTTCAGCTGGTAGCGCAGCGACTGCGTCCAGGAGTGAATCGCAGCCTTGGTCGCACAATAAGTCGGGGTCAGGTTGAGGGGCACGGACGCCAGCCCCGACGAGACCGTCAGGATAGTCGCCGCCCCTTGCTTCAGCAGCACCGGCAGCAGCGCCGCTGTCAACCGCAGCGGCCCCAGCAGGTTTGTCGTAATCGTCGCTTCCGCGTCCGCGAGCCACTCCGTCCCGCTCAGCAGCTTTTCCGGCCGCATAATGCCCGCGTTGTGAATCACGACATTAAGCGCCGGAAACTCCGCGGCGATCCGCTCCCCGAACTCCCGGATGCCGGCCCCATCCTCGATGTCGAGCAGCATCGATTTCATGCCCGGGTTCGCCCCCGTGGTCTCATCCAGTGCCTTTTGCCGCCGCCCCGCGATGATGACCTGGTTGCCCATCGCCTGCAAACCTTCCGCAAGCCCACGCCCAATGCCGCTGCCGCCTCCTGTAATCAGGACCGTATTGCCTTTCAGGTTCATCTTGTTTCTCCTGCAATCAGCCTAG
>CAXTYP010000023.1:0-15377 GCA_964248435.1 uncultured Acidobacteriaceae bacterium
GGTTGGCCGACGGACACCTGTGGCTGGGCGGCGGCACCACCGCGCTGAACGGCATCGAATGCCTGCCCAACATCCCGACCGAGGAGGTCTTCACAACGCCGCACAAGGAGCGGGTGCACGGGACCGTGCGCTCGACGAAGCCGCTGTCGTACCAGGGCACGCTGATCGAGGAGATCGCGGTGCGCTTTGAAGGCGGCCGCGTGGTGGAGGCTCGGGCAAAGACCGGCCAGGCGGTGCTGGAGCGCATGCTCGCGACCGACGAGGGCGCGGCCCGGCTGGGTGAGGTGGCGCTGGTGCCACACTCGTCCCCCATCTCGGCCAGCGGGCTGCTCTTTTCAAACACCCTCTTCGACGAAAACGCGGCTTCGCACATCGCCATGGGCCAGGCTTACAGCACCTGCGTCGAGGATGGCGACACCCTGAGCCCGGCGGAGCTGGCCGCGCGCGGTGCCAACGAAAGCCTGATCCACGTGGACTGGATGATTGGCTCGGGCGCGCTGGACGTGGACGGAATCACAGCGACGGGTGAGCGGGAGCCGGTGATGCGTCGGGGTGAATGGGCGTAGGCAGAGAAAGCGCGATGCGATCCTAAAGGCTTGAAACTTCTTGTCATCACAGATCAAGCTGACGCGGTGCATTCCTATGTATGCCGCCTAACCATGCAGATAGTGATTCAATGTAAGCCTCGTGACGTGAGGCTTCATAGCTTCTTCTCATCAGAAGTATGAGCAATGAAGGACAAAAGCAGCGCACGCAAAGAAGGCGGCGAGCAAAAATCCGCCAAAGACCGCTGCTAGCCAGTTTGCCCGTCATGAGGATACGCAATACTGCCGTTGATTGCGATTGCTCCACACGAGAGTGGGTATCCTGCCAAAAAGACCGCGACCGCATTCCGAAGAGCTACACCGACACAACGGAGTAAGCTTTTCATTCTTTCTACTTACAACTTAGAAAATCCGGCTATCCGCGACACGTCATTGAACGTGACAAACACAAAAAATAGGATCAGCACCACAAACGCAGCCTGGTAAATACGCTCCTTCACCTGCTGGTTCAGGTCGTGGCGCAGGGCTGACTCGATCAGCAGCAGCAGGATCATACCCCCGTCGAGGATCGGGAACGGCAGCAAGTTGAAGATACCCAAATTGAGGCTAATCATGGCCATCAGATTGATGATGGGCTGCCAGCCGGGCATCAGCGCGGCCTCGCCGGTTGCCCGGGCGATGCCGACTGGACCGCTCAGCTGCTTCACGTTGGAGTGCCGCGAAAAAAGGCGCCGCATCACTTCTACGATCTGACCGGAGCTTTGTACGTTGTAGTGAAACGAGCGCGCGGCGGCCTTGCCGAACGGCTCCTGCTCCACCGTGAACGGGGGCGGTTGCGGGCGAAACCCAAGCCGCCAGCCCTGCTGCCCGGCACCGTTGTCGCCCTGGACAGGGCTGACGGTGAACTGGAGAGTTTGCGGTCCTCGACTCACGGTAAGCGCAACCGGCTTGTCGCCGTTCTGCTTGAGGTAAGCAGCGACCGAGCCTACCGAATGGAAGGTCAGGCCGTTGAGTGATTGCAGCACGTCACCGGCGCGAACGCCGGCCTTTTGCAGCGGATAGCCCGGCTCGACCTCCCGAACAACCAGCGGCCCGGCCTGGATGCGCGGCTCCAGGCCGAGAGCCGTCGGGTCTGGGCCGTCCTTGCTCATCGCCCCGGCCAGCGGCAACTGGATCGTTGTGTCGCCGGAAGGACGGGCGACGGTCACAGGCACAGTAGCCGTGCCGTCGATACCGATGCGCATGCCCACCTGCTGCCAGTCCGGGTTCTGTTCCTTGTCGAAGCGCACGATGCGATCGCCGGCCTGCAAACCCGCTGCCGCTGCCGGGGTGTTCGCCGGGACAAAATCGATCACAGCGGGCCCGTTCAGGTAGGCATCGACCTCGTTGTGCATCATGTAAAGCCCGGTCATGAGCGCAAACGCCAGCAGGAAGTTCGACACCGGGCCGGAAAGCCCGATCAGGATGCGCTGCCAGCGGGGCCGGGCATTGAACTCGGCCGGGTCAAGTGTGGATTCGTCTCCGGGTAGTTCGCCCGCCATTTTGACATAGCCGCCCAGCGGCAGAAGGCTGATGCGGTAGTCGGTGTCGCCGCGCCGGAAGCCGAACAGTCGCTTGCCGAAGCCGATGGAAAAAACCTCGACGCGCACGCCGCACAGTTTGGCCGTAATGAAATGGCCGGTCTCGTGGACCAGGACCATGATGCCCAGGACCACGAGCATGGATGCAATGGAAACAAGGGCAAACGACATAGGTAGGGGCGCGGGCTCCGGGCTGCCTGGCCGTCCTTGAAGGGCGGCGCAAAGTTGAACTCAGCGAGCCAGGATTTCCGTGGCCCGCATGCGCGCCTGCGCGTCCTGCTCCAGCACCTCGGCAATGGAGCCGGGGGTGACGGACGGAGTCGCGGCAAGCACTTTCTCGATTGTACCTGCGATGGCCGGGAACCCGATGCGACGCGACAGAAACGCTTCCACCGCGATCTCGTCCGCCGCGTTGAGCGCGATGGGATGCGCGCCGCCCGCCTCGGCCGCTTCGTAGGCCAGGCGCAGGCATGGAAAGCGTGCAAGGTCCGGCTGCTCGAAGTGGAGGTCGGCCAGCGCTCGCAGGTCGAAGCGCAACTCGGACTCGACCCGGTCCGGGTAGGTCATGGCATAAAGAATCGGCAGGCGCATGTCGGTGACGGAAATCTGCGCCAGGATCGAGCCGTCGATGTACTCGACCAGCGAGTGCACGGTGGACTGCGGATGCACCGTGACCTGCACCCGCGAGGGCGGCAGGTTGAACAGCCGGCAGGCTTCGATGATCTCAAGCCCTTTGTTCAACATGGTGGCCGAATCGACCGTGATACGCCGGCCCATGACCCAGGTGGGATGCTTGAGTGCCTGCTCGACCGTGATGGACGCGAACTGCTCGAGCGGCAGCGTGCGAAACGGGCCGCCGGAGGCTGTGAGCCAGACATTGCGGACTTCATGCAGTCGCCCGGCGCGCATGCACTGGTGCACGGCATTGTGTTCGGAGTCGATCGGCAGCAGCGCGACATTGTGCTCGCGGGCGGCAGCGTTGAGCAGGTCACCGGCCGCGACCATGGCTTCCTTGTTGGCCAGGCCCACCGCTTTGCCGGCCTGCACGGCGGCATAGGTCGCCTCGAGCCCGGCAACGCCGACGATGGCCGAAACCACGAAGTCGACCTCCGGCAGCGTTGCCGCCAGGATGGTTCCGGCGGTGCC
This sequence comes from uncultured Acidobacteriaceae bacterium, assembly GCA_964248435.1. Lineage (GTDB taxonomy): Bacteria > Acidobacteriota > Terriglobia > Terriglobales > Acidobacteriaceae > EB88. The sequence goes on from CAXTYP010000023.1 coordinate 3,272, forward strand.
GTGGACGACCTCGGTCTCCGTGCACCCGGAGGAGCGAAGCTTTGTTCGCAGCTCCGAAGCCAGCTCAGCTGTGGCGAGTGAGACCACCCGGGGCCGCCATCGCAGGCATTGGCGCAGGGCTGCGTCCACGTTGCGCCCGGCTGCGAGCGCGGCCACGCGGAAGCGGTCCGGAAACTGTTCAAGGATGGAAAGGGTGCTTTCGCCGATGGACCCGGTGGAGCCCAGGATACATATCTGTTTCAAACCAAAACCTTTAAGCGAACGGCAGCGGCGCTACAGGGCCTGTTGCGCTAGAAGAGCGTACCACAGCACCGGGGCCGCCAGAAGCAGTGCATCGATCCGATCCAGCACGCCGCCGTGACCGGGCAATAGGGTGCCGGAGTCTTTCACGTCTGCCCCGCGCTTCAGCGCCGACTCCAGCAGATCGCCCAGCTGCGCGGCTATGTTGATCAGTACGGAAAGCAGCAGCATGCGGACGATGGAACCCGGGTAGCTCAGCCCTTCATAGCCCTGGCGCGCGCTTTCTGTTGCGAACAGCAGCAGAAGTGCGGCGACCAGAACAGTGCCGGCGACCGAAGCAACGGCTCCTTCCCAGGTCTTGTTTGGGCTGAGCCGGGTAAGCCGGTGCTTGCCGAAGTTGCGCCCGATGTATAAAGCAGCGATGTCGCCCGACCAGACGGACAGGAACAGGAACAGAAGCAGCGAAGGACCATTGCCCTGCGCGGAAAGCAGCGGAATCGTTGTAAGCGACCAGCCCGTGTAAAGCAGCGCGAACACGGCAGCCGAGGCGGCCGGCAGCACCTGGGCAAACGGCAGCCGAAACGCGCACAAGCCGAGTAGAAGGAACGCGAGCGCGCCCAGCAGGGGGGCCACATACTCCGGCCGGAACAAGGTACAGGCGAACAGGATAGCAATGCCGAGGAGCACCGCAACCCGGGGAGCACCAGAAACCCCGGGAGCTCCCTGGAGGGCTGCGAGACCGAGGAACTCCCATGCGGCGAGCCCCGCGACCAGAGCCGTGACTGCCGTGAGCAGGGGAAGCGAGTTGAAAAAAACAACAAACAAGACCAGCGGTACCAGCACCGCGGCCGTCAACACTCTTTGCATGCCTTCAAAGCATAGAACAGTGAGCGTCTTTCCCATCGAATCGGTGTCTAAACAACTGTGGCGCTGCTGCCCAAATCACTGTCGGCGGCGGCCACGAAAGGAACATGTCATGAAGGTTTTCCCCAAAGCCACCACCCTCGCGTTTGCCACGCTCCTGTCGGCTACGGGCGTTTTCGCGCAGTCTGAAGCAGCCCAGCCGACCGCTCAGACTGTTGTCACCGTGCTCCCAAAGAACGGCGACAATGCGCCGGCAGTGCCGGTGAGCGCTCTCCAGGTCAAGGTTGACGGCAAGGTGGTACAGCCACTCGCCTGGCAAGCCTATGGACAGGGTCAAGTGCAGCTGGTGCTGCTGATCGATAACTCTCTCCGAACCTCGTTTGGCCGCAACATCGAGGATCTTGGCAAGTTTGTGCAGGGGCTGCCGCCGAACGTCTCTGTCGGGGTCGCTTATATGCAGAACGGCGCATCCGTGTTCGCAGCTCCGCTATCGGCCGCCCACGCTGACGTGGCAAAGGCCATTCGCTTGCCTGGCGGATCGCCCGGCTCCAATGCGAGCCCGTACTTTTGCCTGCAGGATCTGGCAAAACGCTGGCCCGCGCCCCCGTCGGCAGCCAGGCGCGAGGTCATCATGATCACCGACGGCGTCGATCCTTACGCGGTGCGTTATGACCCGGAAAACCCGTACATCCAGACCGCGCTGAATGCTGCAAACCGGGCTGGGCTGGTGGTGTACCCGATCTATTACCGCGACCAGGGGCGCCTGAGCAGCAACTACTATGAAACTAACGCCGGGCAGAACTACCTGACGCAGGTGGCCGATGCGACCGGCGGCAACCTGTACTACGAGGGTCTGAGCAATCCCGTATCGTTCACCCCGTTCCTATCTGATGTGAGCCGTCGGCTGGAAAACCAGTATGAGCTGGCCGTGCCCGTCAGGGCGGAAAAGAAGGCCTCATTTGCCGACCTGAAGCTCAAAACCGACAACGGAGCTGTGAAGCTGCGCGCCGCCGACCGGGTGGCCGTGGCTGCCGAAAGTGCAGCCGCCCAGTAGCCCCATATTGTGTCCTGCAAACCTGTAAGCCACAATGCTGCATGGAACGTGAGACGGAATCCGGTGTTTGCGACGAGGGCAAGCCGCGAGTGACGCGGGCGACAGCCTCGCATGAGGCGGACGCCCGCGCACTTATGGACGAGTACTACGACGCGGTCGGCGTCGTGCAGCGCACTCCCTTACAGACATTGCAGGATTTGATGAGGAATACGGACGGCGGCCTGTGGATCGCCTATGTGCAGAATGTGCCCGCCGGATGTGTACTGTTGCAACCGCTTTCCCAGTTCGACTCTGCCGGGGAGTGCAAACGGCTTTATGTTCGGCCTGCGTTTCGGCGGCGAGGCGTAGCTGAGGCGCTGCTCGACGCGATGGAAACGTACGCGCAGGCGCTGGGATTGCGCACGATCTACCTCGACAGTAAGGACGACCTGCAAGCCGCTATCGCCCTTTATCGTCGGCGCGGCTATGAGCCTTGCGAACGCTATAACGAGAATCCGCAAGCGACGGTGTTTCTGCGCAGGATGTTTAAACTCGTCAACGCATGAACTCTCCCCATTTCGTCGTCATCGGCAGCCTCAACCTGGACCTGGTCGTGCGAGCACTACGCCTGCCTTTGCCCGGCGAAACGATTCCAGGTGCAAGCCTGGAGCAATTTGCCGGCGGCAAAGGAGGAAACCAGGCCGTTGCCGCAGCACGGCTTGGGGCACGGGTCAGCATGGTCGGACGGCTCGGCGATGACGCCGCCGGTGTTCTTCTCCGCCGGGGGTTGCGCGACAACGGGGTGGATGACGCCCCTGTGCTGACAACAAGGGGCAGCACTGGTACGGCGTTGATCACCATTGGAGGCGGTGGTGAAAACACGATCGTTGTGGTTGGCGGGGCCAACAGCCTGCTCTCCCCTGAAGACATCGACGCGGCAGCGACGCTGATCGGCTCGGCCACGATGGTGCTGGCGCAGCTGGAGGTGCCTTTGGCGGCGGTCGAGCACACGGCCTGGATCTGCGAGCGTGCCCGGGTTCCCTTGATGCTTGACCCGGCGCCCGCGCGCCTACTGTCCGGCGAACTGCTGGGGCGCGTGAGCTGGCTCACACCGAACCGAACGGAAGCCGCAACACTGCTGGGCCAGAGCCTTGAAGCCGTTCCGGATCGTGAGGTGTGCACGCGCCTGCTCGACCTGGGCAGCCGTAACGTCGTGCTGAAAAACGGCTCTGCAGGTGCTTTGTTGGCCGGCGCCGGCATTCCCTTTGTGTCCATCGCGGCGCCTGCGGTCGAGGCCGTGGATACAACGGCGGCTGGGGACTGCTTCAACGGCGCCTTTGCGGTCGCGCTTGCGCGCGGGGACGCACCGGTCCAGGCCGCGCGGTGGGCTTGTGCCGCCGCGGCTCTTTCGGTCACACGCGCCGGTGCCCAGCCCTCGCTGCCGAACTTGCGCGAAACCGAGGAGTTCCTGCGACCGCGCTCTGTTTAAGCCAGCGCCGGGGTCGCCGCACGCGCGATCAGCTTGGTGGTCGAGAAGCCTTCGACCGTCGGCACGATCTTGACCACACCGCCCCAGCTTCGGACTTCCTTCGCGCCCACCACGGTTTCTTCCACGTAATCGCCGCCCTTGACGATGACGTCAGGCCGCAGCGCATTGATTAACTCAAGTGGCGTGGGCTCGCCAAAGACGATCACGGCATCCACAGCCGCCAACGCCGCCAGCACCCGACCTCGGTCGCGCTCGGACACCACCGGCCGGGTCGGGCCTTTCAGCCCGCTCACCGAGGCATCGCTGTTGATGGCAACGATGAGCCGGTCGCCCTGGCGGCGCGCGTCCTCCATCAACGTGATGTGGCCGACGTGCAGCAGGTCGAAGCAGCCATTGGTAAAGACGACCCGCTCGCCGCGCGAACGCCAGGCGTGGACGCGGGTCTGCAACCGGGGCAGCTCCAGCAGCTTTTCGGACGCCTGTAGCTCGATCTCCGGTAGAAGGCTTGTGATCAGTTCGTCGCGCGTGATCGGCACGGTGCCGATTTTGCTGACAACCACGCCCGCCGCGATGTTTGCAAGCGGCACGGCGGCCTCAATCGGTAAACCACTCGCGAGCGACAAGGCGAGCGTCGCGATCACGGTGTCGCCAGCGCCCGACACATCGAACACCTGTCGCGCTACCGCGGGAAAGGTCTGTGTATCCCCGGGCCTGACTACGGCGATTCCCTTTTCGCTCAGCGTTACAGTCAGATAATCCAGTTCCAAAGTCGGCAGCATGGCATGAGCGGCTGCGAGCAGCGGCTGGATTTCCTTCGCTGAAAGCCCCGTCGCGACTGAAAGCTCCTGCAGGTTCGGGCAGATGGTCGTGGCGCCCCGGTAGCGCGTGAAATCGCGATGTTTGGGGTCTACCAGCACAGGGATGCCCCCCGCGCGCGCCCCCTCGATCACGGCCCTGCAAACCTCTTCTGACAGCACACCCTTCGCGTAGTCCGACAAAACAACTGCCCGCACGGTGGGCAGCGCAGCGCGAATCCCGCTCAGCAAGGTGTCATAGGCTTTGGCCGGATAATCGCGGGTGCGCTCGACATCAAGCCGCAGAATTTGTTGCTGGCCGCCCAGGATCCTCAGCTTGGAGGTCGTCGGATGCGTCGGCACCGTTGTGAGCTGGGAGCTTACGCCTGCTTTTTGGAGGCACGCCTCCAAGAGCTGCCGGTCTTCGTCGGGTCCCGCAAACCCGGCCAGCGTCACCTGCGCGCCGAGCCCGGCAATGTTCATCGCGACATTGGCCGCGCCGCCCGGCTGCTCGCTCCGGTGCGCCATGCGCACCACCGGCACCGGGGCTTCCGGCGAGATACGCTCCACATCGCCCCAGATATAGCGGTCCAGCATCACATCGCCCACGACCAGAACGCGCGTCTGCCGCCAGTCGCCCTCGATGCGTGACACGATACCGTGCAGATCGTCGAAGTGGATCATGGGCGCTTACTCGGCCTTCTTCCCTGCCTGTTGACACCAGGCCAGCTCCACCCAGTCGCACAGCATGTGCCCGCACAGAATGTGACCTTCCTGCACACGCGCCGTATCCTTGGTCGGCACGCACAGGCTGGCGTCCGCCATGCCGGCCATCTTGCCACCGCCTGCCCCCGTCATCGCAACGGTAAATGCGCCGCAATCCTTTGCTGCTTGAAGCGCTTCGACGACGTTTGCGCTGTTGCCGGAGGTGGAGATGCCGACAACAATATCGCCCGGCTCGGCAAGCGCGAGCACCTGCCGGCTAAACACCTGGTCATAGCCGTAGTCGTTGCCGATCGAAGTCAGCACAGACGTGTCCGTTGTGAGCGCGACCGAGGCCAGGGGCTTGCGCTCGCGCCGGAACCGCCCGACAAACTCCGCCGCCAGGTGCTGTGCGTCGGCAGCCGAGCCGCCGTTGCCGCACCAGAGAACTTTTTTGCCGTCCAAGACGGCTTCGGTCATCTTGCGGGCCAATGCTTCAAGCGTAGGCTGCTGCTGCCGCAGCTCTTCGATGACCTTCTGGTGCTCCTCGAAAGCACTCGCAAACACTGCTTCGCCCGTCAACTCCGTCGTCGTCATTCGTTGCTGCTCCCGGCCCACGTTTAAGCCTGTCTATCCGTTATGATACCCCGTGTGAAAACGCTCGAAAGTTACGAGGGTGTACGGACTGTATTTCTGGACCGCGACGGTGTGCTCAACCGCAAAGCGCCGGAAGGCGAGTACGTTTCGCGCTGGGACCTGTTCCACCCCCTGCCTGGCGTAGAACAGGCGGTCCGGCTGCTGAACGAAGCAGGGCTCGCGGTTTATGTTGTGACCAATCAACGCGGCGTGGCGCTGGGTCTGTACACGACGGCGGACGTGGAGCGGCTTCATGCGCGCCTGAACCAGGAGCTCGCCACCCATGGCGCGCACATTGACGGCTTCTTCTACTGCCCGCACGACAAGGGTGTTTGCGAGTGTCGCAAGCCGAAGCCGGGCTTGTTCGAGCAGGCCCGAGCCCTGCACCCGGAAATCACCTGGGAGACCAGCGTCATGATCGGCGATTCCCTATCCGATATTGAAGCGGGGGTGCGGCTGGGGATGCGGACGGTCTTTATCGAGGGGGATCAAGCAACGCAAAAGGCCGGGGCGGAGCAGGCGCAGATGCTTGCAGGGGCGACGCGTGGGTCACTGCTGGAAACAGCGCGTCTGATAGCAGCTTGCTATCAACGGCCTTAATAGGTATGAACAATACCACTTAAAGTGAGACTCCTTTATCGACCTACAACCGATGTCGAGGCAGACCGCAGCTGCTGCAGCTTGCTCCCGTCCCTATCTTCTGATCACAGGCAGGACAGGCCAGAAACAATAGTAAGTAGAGGCTGTATACAGCTACGACTATGGCCCAGCCAAGAGAGGCCAAAAGCAGCGCCACAAAGAGCTGTGCGCTGGAGTCCGGGAAATACCTTAGCCCTATACCTAAGAAGATAGTGAAGGGTACAAGACCTATGACCTTATACCACTTCGTGAATACAAGCTGACGGGCAGCTAGGCCAGCTATCTCCGGCACGTCATCAAGGCTATCAATAATCACACCGGAGCGCGTTGTACAGACTTTCGGGATTGGCCGATCAAGCCAGGACATAAAGATGCTTAGCCTCGTAGGATCTCGATTACATCGCCGATAGAGCAGCGAACGTTTCCCGCACGCCGTCCTCCAACTTGGTGAATCGAAAGTCGCACCCGGTCTCGCGAAGCGCATGCAGGTCGGCTTCGGTGAAATGTTGGTAGCGTGCGTCAAGATCTTGCGGAAACGGGATGTACTCGATCGGGGTTTCGCCGTGGACGGCCATCAACGCGCGGGCGACCTCATTGAAGGTACGTGATGAGCCGGAGCCGGCGTTGACGATTGCATGGTAAGTTTTCTGCTCGGCCGCAGGCACCCCGATGCCGGCGAAAAACAGGTTCAGCCGGCACAGGTCCCGCACATACACGAAGTCGCGCCGCTGCTCGCCGTCGGCATAGCCGCCGGAGCCGGCAAACAGCCGAACTTTGCCAAGCTCGAGCATCTGCTTCGTGAAGTGGTGGATCACAGACGCCATGCGGCCCTTGTGCTGCTCGCGCGGGCCGTACACGTTGAAGTAGCGCAACCCCACGACGGTGGTCGGCACCGCGCCACGCCGGAACAGATCGCGCACATAGTGGTCAAACACAAGTTTTGAGAAACCGTACACATTGAGCGGCTTTTCATTCTCAAGTGTCGGAGAAAACTTGCCCGGACCGCTTAGTCCATAGACTGCCGCAGTGGAGGCATAAACCAGCGGCGCGTCCATCTTGATGGCGTACCGCAGCACTTCCTTCGAGTAGGTGAAGTTGTTGTCCATCATGTACACGCCGTCGTCGACCAGGGTATTGGAGCAGGCACCCTGGTGCAGAATCGCTTCCACCCGTGGCAGGCCGAGCGATCCGGCAGCCAGCGCGCGCCGAAACTCGTGCTTGTCCATATAGTCGACAAACCGCGCACCATGGAGGTTGAGCGACTTGCGGGCATCGGCCAGGTTATCCACAACCAGAATGTCGTCGATGCCGGCCCGGTTAAGCTCATGAACCAGGTTGCTGCCGATAAAGCCTGCCCCGCCTGTTACGATGTACATACCGTCTCCCACTCTCCGATGGAACGTTTGTTGTGCGGGTCCGCTTACCCGAGCAAAGCTGCTGCCGCCGCCTTGGTCACCTGCCCTGTCTGCCAGGCTTGCTGTGCAGCCTTAAACATCTCATCCACGGTGATGCTTGTCAGGCAGCGCTTTTGGTTCACAAGACAGGTTTCCAGGTCACAGTTGGAACACGGAAGCCGGTGATAGACGACCCTGTGTCCTTCACCGGCCGGGTACCATATACCCGGCTCAGTACGGGAAGCAAAGGCGATAGCGCACGGAACGCCGGCGGCAGCGGCGAAGTGCATGGGGCCAGAGTCGGGCCCCAGAAACAGTTCCGCATGCGCAAGAGCGGCGGCGGTAACGCGGGGCGCAAGTTTGCCGCACAGGTTCAGCGAGCGGCCGGCCCAGCCTTTGGACACTTCTCCACTGACCTCGAAGTCGTCTTTCGCGCCGACCATGATCAGTCCATGCTCCGGGTGTGCAGTGGCGAGCTTGTCGAGCAGCAGGCGCCAACTCGGAGCGCCCCAGTCCTTGGCCTGCATCTTGGTACCAGGCCCACAAGCGAGCAGGGGACGTTGTTCGAGAGGGCTCAAGGCCTGCGAGGCCGCCGTGCGCTCCTCGTCAATCAGCCGGAGATCCCAGTTGCGGAGGTCGTTGATGTCCAACGGCCCAAGTGGTGCGAGCGTCCGCGCCAGCCGCGCAGCCTCACTTTCCCATGAATCCGGACCGAGTTTGAGATTGGTCCCGAGGATGCCGGTGGGCAGTCCCACGATCTTTCGTACGCCGCAAACGACCGAGAAGAACTTGCGGTCGCGGGCAAGTACGGCTTCGCCTCGCGGCTTGGTGAGGTACACCAGCAGATCAGGCCGAAAGCTCCGAATGCGAAGGGCAATCCCGGCCAGCGTTAAAGGATTGCGGGTCCCGACAGGGTAGCTCATATAGCCGGTGATCAGCCCGGAGCGGTCCAGAATGGCAGAAGAGGGCGCTGCCTTGCCGTGCACCGGCTGGTTTGACAGCATGCAGCGCTCGGCCTCAGGGAACAGCCTCGCCAGCAGGTGCAGAGACGGCAGTACCACCATCGTGTCGCCGAGCGAGCCCAGGCGATAGATCAGAATCCGGCGAATGCGCGACCGATCCGCCGGAGAGATGGCAAGCTCCTCCATGGAATCGCGCTTACCGGCTGACCGGGGCCATCATCTGGCTCTCGATCCAGGCGTAAGTCTTTGCCATGCCGTCCCGCAACCTGATGGAAGGTTCCCAGCCGAGATACTTCTGAATCAGCGTGTTATCGGAGTTGCGGCCGTTGACGCCCTTGGGCGCACCCAGGTTGTAGTGGCGTTCGAGCTTGATCCCGGCAATGTCTTCCACAATATCAACCAACTGATTGATCGTTACGAGTTCGCTCGACCCAAGGTTGATCGGCTCATCAATTTCTGACTCAAGAATTGCCTGCGTTCCGTGCGTGCAGTCATCGATGTACATGAAAGACCGGGTCTGGTGACCATCGCCCCAGATCTCAATTTCGTGCTTGCCGCTCTGCTTGGCCTCGATCACTTTTCTGCACATTGCAGCCGGCGCTTTTTCACGACCGCCTTCGTAAGTTCCGAGCGGTCCATATACGTTGTGGTAGCGCGCAACGCGAGTGGTCAGGCCGAAGTCTTCCTCAAAGTGACGGCACATCCGCTCGGAGAATAGCTTTTCCCAGCCGTAGCCGTCCTCCGGCAACGCCGGGTAAGCGTCCTCTTCCTTGAGCGCGACCACGTCGGGGTTTGTCTGCTTTTCCCCGTTGTAGACGCAGGCCGAAGAAGAAAAGAAGAAGCGCTCGACGCCCGCTTCCCGTGCCGCCATGAGCATGTGAGTATTTGTCAGTACGGACAGCATGCAAAGGGCCTTGTTGTTCTCAATGAAGCCCATGCCGCCCATATCGGCCGCCAGCTGAAAAACAATCTCTGTTCCGTTTGCGGCTGTTTGGCAGTTGCTGCGATCCCGAAGATCAAGCGACAGGTTCTCGACACCCTTGGAGGTCTGGTACCACTCGTCCAACGGCTTTACATCCACCGCCCGGACGACGTTGATTCCTTGCGCCAGCAAGTCTTTGACCAGGTGGCCGCCAATAAACCCACCGGCTCCACAGACTACGACCTTTTCATTCTTCAGCTTCATACCAGATTTCCTCCCCAAATGGCTCTTGTTCTCTTCGGCGCATTAGCAAAACTTGGTCGCGTATGCGGGTCGGCGCTGGCGACTCCGCATGTTCTTTCCCTTCGTTAAACCGACTTGGCCTGTGTGACGGCCTCACGGCTCGGCATTGCATCCTGCCGTCCGACACTGTGGTAGGTGAAGCCGCGAGCGGCCATGTGCTCCGGATCGAACAGGTTTCGTCCATCCAGCACGATCGGGTACCGTAGGCTTTGCTGCAGGCGATCCAGGTCAAGCTCGGCAAACTCCTGCCAGTCCGTCAGGATCAGCAATGCGTCCTTGCCGCGGGCGGCCGCGTAAGCATCCTCAACGTAGTGCATGGAGGCCGACGAAGGCAGCACCTCGGCGGTACGTTCCATCGCGGCTGGGTCGAATGCGTCAATGGAGCAGCCCTCGCGCAGCAGCAGTTCAACGATCTCAATCGCGGGTGAGTCGCGAATATCGTCGGTGCCGCCCTTGAACGCGAGCCCGAGGACACCGAGCTTCTTACCCCGGAAGGTCCACAGCGCCGAACGCACCTTCTGGAAGAAACGGCGCTTCTGCTCGACGTTGATCTTTTCCACCTCACTCAACAGGCCGAACGGAATGCCGAACTGCTCGGCGACATAGCGAAACGCGGCGACGTCTTTTGGGAAACAGGATCCGCCGTAGCCGACGCCGGCCTGGAGGAAGCGCGGACCGATCCGCGCATCCATGCCCATGCCCTGCGCCACCTGCTTTACATCCGCGCCCACAGCCTCGCAAATATTCGCGACCACGTTGATAAAGGAGATTTTGACGGCGAGAAAGGCGTTGGACGCATGCTTGATCAGCTCGGCGGCCTTTGTGGAGACATGGAGCAGGGGCGGCACATTATTTTCGTTCAAATCGCCCGGGACACTGTTCTCCCATTTGTAATAAGAGCCGCTGGTCAACGGTTCGTAGATGGCAGACATGAGTGCCGCAGCCCGGGGTGAATCCGTGCCGACCACGATGCGATCCGTATGGAGGAAGTCCATAACCGCCGTGCCTTCGCGGAGGAACTCTGGGTTTGACGCCACATCAAACAGCTCCCGCGGTACCCCATTGCGTTCCACGACGCGGCGGATCCACTCGTTCGTGTAGACGGGAACAGTGCTTTTTTCGACAATGACCTTGTAGGTGTCAATGGACCGGGCGATCTCGCTCGCGACCGCATCGACATAGGAAAGATCAGCCGAGCCAGTTCCGCTTTGCGGAGTGCCCACCGCTATAAAAATTGCATCTGCCTCGCGCGTTGCCTCGCGCAGATCGGCGGTAAAGGTGATGGAAGTGCCGCGATGCCGGTCAAGCAGCTCCTTCAGATATTCCTCGTGGATCGGCACACCGCCCGCGCGGAGCATGGCAACCTTGCTTTCATCATTATCAACGCAGATAACACGGTGACCGATCTCGGCAAAGCACGCCGCGGCGACCAGTCCTACATAGCCGGATCCAACGACAGAGATACAAATGGAACTTTTCATAGGGCCTCCTGTGTGTCACGACAAAACTTCATGAGCTCTGGTGCGGAATGCAGCCATTCTTGCACAACTATCGACTCATCCTCGGGATCATCTCCTGCTGTCGCCCGCCGTTGAACAGGGCGTTCGGTTGGGAAAGCGACCGGGACGAGCGCCGCTGCCCTCGTCTCTGGTAGTCGCGCAAATCCTTCTGGTAGACCATTGATGACTGCGAGATGGACAGCCCGGAAACAAGACGCTGATCTTGTGCCTTGCGCTCAAACGCCTCAAAACTTTGGGGCGGGAAGGGTGCCGGCGAAGCATGCAGGTTCGGATTGAGCCGCTGACGCAATCCCCCGCCACCGGCGGCGATGGAAGAAGCCAGCGGTGAAACCCCGGTGTCTGCACGCTCCAGCGGCGATACAAGGGCGTCACTTTCGGGGGCTAAACCGGCCAGCCCTCGCGTGGAATCCGGGAAACCGCTGGATGCGACGCCGTAGTAGGGAGCTGCGCCAAGGACGACGCCAGGCGTTTGATCGACCCAGGAAGGCGGTGTTTGCCCGTCTTCAAATGCGAAGTTTGCGTGGACCGGAGCGGAAGAGGAGAAAAACTGCGACGTTTGCGTCGAGGGTTTCGGAATTTCGTCTTGAACCTGGGTTCCTGCATCCAGA
>CAXTYP010000024.1:0-13160 GCA_964248435.1 uncultured Acidobacteriaceae bacterium
ATGCCGGGTGACGGGAAACTGGAGACTGCGTCCGAAAAACAGCACTCGGAACTCACCTATGAACCTCTTCTCACCCCTTCCCAAAGCAGGTGACTTTGGTGTGACGACATCACACGGGCGGTGTCTGCGGATGATGACCTTGCGCTATGATGAGGGGCATGACGCTGCTGAATCTTTCAGCTCCCGACCTGCACTTCTTCGATGAGGAAGGGGAGTTCTCGCCTGTGCGGGCCTTTGGGCTGGCGACCTTGGCGGTAGGGGTGGTGACGCTTGGCTTGTTTGTAGGGCGCGAGCTGCGTTTCCGCTACAAGTTTCAGCGGCGGACGCCGGCCGACTTTTTTGCAAGCGCCGGCGATGCCTTGAGTGGCGCGGACTACGGGATGGGCATCTAGTCTGCTGTTTCGGTGCACTCTGACGGCGTGATCGCCTCGGTCAAGCTGCCGCATCGCTCCCTTTCAGGCTCGATCTCCGGAGATCCGGCTCAAACCAGTGCGATAATGGGCCAAGGATCGCGCGGCCAACCGGGCGAAGCGGAGGCCTTGCCTTGGTAAGTATCGTACTGATGATTCTGGCGGTTGCCAGCCATGTTTTGCCCCATCCATGGTGGAACTTCACTGCCGTCGGCGGTGGTTTGTTGGTGTGGGGGGCGCGACAGCAACTCGCGACGGCCATACTGCCAGTGGGCGCCCTGGCCCTGGGCGACTGGTACCTCACCCGATTTGTCTACGGCTATCCGTTCCACGTCAACAGCTACCTGCTCACCTGGGCCTGGTACGCCCTGGTCGTTTTGCTGGGGCACCGGCTTCTGCAGGGACGTCCCGGCTTCGCGCGCGTCGTGGGGGCTTCCGTTCTGGCGTCCACCTCGTTTTTTGTGGCCAGCAACTATGCGGTTTGGGCCGTGCCGGGCTCGTGGTACCCGCATACGCTCGGGGGTCTTGAGGCCTCGTATGCGATGGCGCTGCCGTTTTACCGCAATGATGCGTTGTCGACGCTGCTGGTAACAGGTGTTGTATTTGGCCTGCCGGCCCTCGCAGCCCGGCTCCGCTCCGGCGAAACGCCGGCGATCTCACGCGCCTAATCTGCAAAGAAGAAACAGAAAAGGCCGGGCATCGCGCCCGGCCTTTTGCGTTTGACCAAAACCCAACCTAGAAGGTCGTCCCGACAGTCAGGCGGAAGGTCTTGGCCGGCTCGCGCAACTGGTAGATAGAGCCGTAAAGCTGCTGCGACTGCGCATAGGTAAAGTCGCCGGCGGTGCCCTGAGGAAACAACTCGCGCGTAATCAGGTTTTGACCCGGCACGTCCTTGAGCAAGCGCAGGGGGTTATAAGCGTAGTAGATCCGGAAAGGTGCGTTGATGATCGGCAGCAGCACCGAGATCTGCGCGCCGACCGAGTCGCGCGGCACAAGATTGGTCCCAAAGATCGGGCGCACATTGTTGTTGAACTGGATCTGCACGCCACCCTGGCAGGCACCGTTGATGTAGGTTCGGCAGCCGTAAAGCGGCGAATCAAGATTGGCGATTCCCTGCGGGCTTTGGCGCAGCTGATTCTTGTTGATCGCGACATTGACGCCGAAGTCGTTGAAGAGTTCCAGCGCCGCGGTGCGGCCAACAAGCGGGATGCGGTACTCGATGTTGTTGATCAGCGAAGTGTCGCCGCCCGCTGAAACTATGCCGTAGACCGGCAAGGGCACCTGGAGGCACTGGTTGGTTTGCGCGGCCCCGGGCTCGCGCGACACGCAGGTGCCATCCGGGTTGTTGAGGTTGAACAGCACCCGCGTCGGGATGAAGGCATATGGCGTGCCCGAGCGAATATCGAAGCCGCGCAGGTCGCTTTCGCCGCCGGTGTAAAAGCGCTGGAACGGCGGGGCGACATCGCCGGAGATGCCCTGGATGTACGAAAGCTGGAAGCGGTAGCCAAGGGCATTGCGGCCGTTCTGGTCGAAATGGTAGCCGCGCATGGGGTGCCACTGCTTGAACTCAAGCACGGGCGAAAGATAGCGAACGTTGCCGTACAGCCCTGCGATCTGGAAGAGCCCTTGCAACTCCGTGCCGGAGCGCGGCGCAAAGGAGGAGTCCAGGTGATTGTAGGAGTACGAGAATGACGCCTGGCTCGTAACAATGCCCGTCAGGGCGTTCTGTCCCTGGATGCCGGAGCGGAACGCGAGGGTTTGGAACAGGTTCTGCGACGCCCCGCTGAACGCCGTGACGGCAGCACGGTTCCACGAGTAGGTCACGCCGACGCGCTTGAACGAGCGGCGCAGCGGGTAGGACGCGGACAACGAAAAACCGGTCGAGGACTGGTTGTAGTTCTGCACCAGGGAGTTGGTCGCCGCGGACTGGTTCGCGCTTTGGCCCGTGACGTTGTAAGCCTTGTTGGAGTTGTAGTCGGTCTTGTTCGAGAAAACCTGGAAACCCACATTGATGGGCTTGTTGCGCACGTAAGGCTCGTTGAAGCCGAGTGACAGATTGCGGGCCAGGTTGCCTTCACTCGCCTGCAGCGACAGCGTTTCGCCGAGGCCCAGGAAGTTGTTGGTCTGGTAGTTGAGCCCCAGGAACGAGCCCGACACGCCGGAAAGGCCGCCGTTGAGGCCGATCGAGTTCTTGCCTTTTTCGTGCACCTTCAGCAGCAGGTCAACTGTGCCGGCTTCCGCATCCTGGTGGGTTTCGGTGTCCTGGTCCACCTTGAGCGCGTCGAAGTACTCCAGCTGGTTGAGGCGCTGGATGCTCGCCTCCCACAGTCGCGCGTTGTAAACCTGGCCTTCTTCCAGCAGCAGTTCGCGACGGATCACGAAGTCGCGCGTGATCTTGTTGCCGGTGAACTCGATGCGCGACACCTTGAACTGCTTGCCCTCGTCCAGGTCGATGTTGAAGCCGATCGTCTTGGCATTGTCGTCGTACTTGGGCGTGGGTACCGGCGCGAAGTTGATGTAGCCGAGGCCGTTGTACGCCTTTTTGAGCGCTTCCAGCCCTTTGCCGAACGAGGTCGCGTCGAACCAGTCGCCATCCTTCATGGCGAACTGCGCGCGCAGAGCCTTGGTGTTGGTCACAGCCTTATTGCCCGTAAAGGTAATGCCCGAGAACCGGTAACGCGCACCTTCCTCGATGGGGATGTGAATGTCTTCGCGCTTGCCGTTCTTGGGCCGAAAAGTGAACAGCGACAGGCCATTCTCATTGCGGATCGTGGTTTCAGGCTCGCCGGTGTTGGCGCGAAAGTAGCCCTTGTCGCGGTACGCCTGGCGCACGCGCTCGCCGTCTTCTTCGAGCTTGGTGGCGTCGTAGGTGCGCGCGAACAGATTTTCAAGAATGATCGAGTGCGGAATGCCGATCGGCCTCAGGTTTTTCATCGCGGCGCGCAGGGTGCGCGCGGGGATGTGCTCATTGCCTGAGAAGGTGATGTTGCCGACCTTGACCTTGGGGCCTTCCTTGACCGCGAAGTTGATCTGCACGCTGGACGGCGGGATAGTTTTCACGTCCGTGCGCACGGTCGCGAACTGGTGGCCGTGCGCGGCTTCGAGCTCGCGGATCACGGTCACGGCTTCAGCGACATGGGTGGGATCGTACTGCGACTCCTGCGCAAGCGACACCTTGGCTTTTTTGAAAGCGTCAAGGATATCGGACTGCGTGATGGAGTTGAGGCCCTTGTAGTTGATCTCGCGGATGGTCGGTTTTTCGTGGACGTAGATGTCGAGGACGATGCCCTTGGGGGTGTCTTCGCGCTCGATACGGACGTCTTCAAAGTAGCCGGTGTTCCAGAGCGAGTTGAAGTCGCGCTCCACCGTGGCCGCGTCGTAGGGCTCGTTTTCATGCGAAAAGATGCGGGCCAGCACCGTTTCCTTGGGGATGCGGCGGTTGCCGATCACGCGGATACTGGTGACGGTGTTTGCTTGCGACCATGCGACCGGAAGTACGGAAGAGCAGAGCAGCAGACCAGCAATCAAGCGGAGACGCCGGTTGGAGCGGGCCCGGCGGCTCTTGGGGCTTGGGGAGTTTTGGCTCCCACGGTTCTGGGGAAAAATAGGCACACCCTCGGCGAGAACGAAAATCTACGCAAAACTTGCAGCGAATCCCGATTATAGAAGACCCGGGGCGCTCCTCCCAACTGGGCCACAGTGGGAGGCTATAGGGTTGCCTGCCGGCGCGCGAACAACCTGCTTTTCACGAATCGCCCATCGGCCGGCATCTATCTTCTGGTATACGCAAGCCGGCCTGCAAACAAGAAGAAGCCGCCGCGAGGCGCGAAGGAGAATCGATGGCTACACTGCTGCAGATTGACGTGAGTTCACGGGGCGAGTACTCGGTGTCGAAGAAGTTGAGCGCGGCTTTTGCCGAAGAATGGAAGAGCAAGCATCCGGACAGCAACGTTGTGGTACGCGACCTGACCCAAACCACACTGCCGTTTGTCGACCTGCCTTGGATCGCAGGCGCTTACAGCACCCCGGACCAGCACACCCCCGAACAGAAAGAGGCTCTCAGGATCTCGGACGAGCTGATTGCCGAAATTCAAGGAGCAACGGAAATTGTGATTGGCACCCCCATGTACAACTTTGGCGTGCCGGCCTCGCTGAAAGCATGGATTGATCACGTGAGCCGCTATGGGAAGACCTTCAACATCGGCGAAAAAGGGTACGAAGGGCTGCTGGGCGGCAGGAAGGCGACTTTTCTGATCGCCAGCGGCGGCAACTATGCCCCGGGCGCGCCGGCGCAGCGACTGAACTATGAGTCGACCTACCTGGAAGCCATCTTCGGGTTCCTGGGGATCACGGACACGAAGTCGATCTTTTCCGGAGATACGGCCGCGGTGATGCAAGGCAAGGTTTCCATGGAGGAGTACATCAAGCCGCACATCGAAGAGGTGCGGGCCGCCGTGGCGTAAAGCCCGGGCCTGCACGGCCGGCGTGGCTGGCGTGGAAGAGGCGGCCCATGGAACCTGGCCGCCTCTTTTGCATTCCGCGGGTTCGCAGGGAATGTACCGCCTGTCTAGGCCACCCCGGCCAGCTGCCGCAGCACATAGTGCAGAATGCCGCCGTGCTCGTAGTAGCTGATTTCCGCCGGAGTGTCGATGCGAACCAGGACGGGGAAGTGTTTTTCCTCGCCGTCGGGCGCGGTTGCGCGAACAAACAGGTTGCGGCCGGCCGACAGCTTTTCCTGGAGCAGCATTGCCAGGCCGGGGATGTCGTAGACCTCCTCGCCCGTGAGCCCGAGTGAGGCCGCCGACTCACCCGCATTGAACTCGAGCGGCAGGATGCCCATCCCGAGCAGGTTGGAGCGATGGATGCGCTCGTAGCTTTCGGCCAGCACGGCGCGGACGCCGAGGAGCTTTGGCCCTTTCGCCGCCCAGTCTCGCGAAGAACCCGAGCCGTACTCCTTGCCGGCCAGCAGGAGGAGCGGCACGCCGCGCCGGGCATACTCCTCTGCGGCCTCGAAGATGGTGGTTTGCGTTCCTTCGGGCAGCAGGCGCGTGAAGCCACCCTCCGTGCCGGGAGCGAGCCTGTTTTTCAGCCGGACGTTGGCAAAGGTGCCGCGCACCATCACTTCGTGGTTGCCGCGACGCGAGCCATACGAGTTGAAGTCGGATGGCTTGACGCCGTGCTCGACCAGGTACTGCCCGGCCGGCGAGCTGGCCTTGATCGAGCCCGCGGGTGAGATATGGTCCGTGGTGACGGAGTCGCCCAGAACGGCGAGCACGCGCGCCCCCTGGATGTCAGTCACCGGTGCGGGCGTCGCAGGCATGCCGTCAAAGTACGGCGCGCGGCGGATATAGGTCGAGTCCGGCTCCCACCCATAAGTGTTGCCCTCCGGCACTTTCAAACGCTGCCAGTACTCGTCGCCGGCGGTCACGTTGCTGTACTCCTTATCGAAGGCCTCGGTCGTGAGCGCCGCGCCGACGACCTCGGCGACCTCGGCCTGCGTGGGCCACAGGTCCCGCAGAAACACGTCCCCCCCGTCAGAGCCGCGGCCCAGGGGCTCGGTTTCGAGGTTGCGCGTGATGGACCCGGCCAGCGCGTAAGCGACCACCAGCGGCGGCGACATCAGGTAATTGGCGCGTACGTCGGAGTTGATGCGGCCCTCGAAGTTGCGATTGCCGCTCAGCACCGAAACCGCGACCAGCCCATGGTTGTCGATCGCCTCGGTCACATCTGTCGGCAGCGCGCCCGAGTTGCCGATGCAGGTGGTGCAGCCGTAGCCCACGATGTTGAAGCGAAGCTGGTCAAGATACGGCAGCAGGCCCGACTTCTTGTAGTACTCGGTCACCACGCGGGAGCCGGGGGCAAGCGAGGTCTTGACCCAGGGCGGCGTGCGCAGGCCGCGCTCCACGGCCTTTTTCGCGAGCAGCCCGGCGGCCACCATCACCGATGGATTGCTGGTGTTAGTGCAGGAGGTGATCGCGGCGATCACGACCGAGCCGTGGTCAAGGTAGCGCTCGGGGTCGACGCCGAACCTTTGGAAGACCCCCTGCGCGGGCACTTCGTGCGGTGCTTGAAGAGCCGGCCACTTCGTGGCTTGTTCTTGTGGATCTTCGGGCCTCCCGTTAGTCGGCTTTAGAACCTCTTCAGTCGTCGCGGAAAGCTTGCCGGGTTCGGGAGCGGCTTCGGTGCTGTCGACGACGCCGCTGGCCGAGGCATGGCCGCCCTCGCCCTCCCAGCGCTGGGCCGGGCGTTCTCCAAAGGCCCCGGCCTTGGGCCCATACAGGGTGGGCAGCTGCTCCAGAAAATTGGCCGGCACTTGGCCGAGCGCAACCCGGTCCTGCGGACGACGGGGGCCGGAAACGCTCGCCTCCACCTCGGCCAGATCGAGCTCAAGGGTCGAGGTGTACTCGGCCTCCGGCGTTTCGGGCCCATGGAATAGCCCTTGCTCCTTGTAGTAGGCCTCCACCAGCGCGACCTGGGCCTCGGGCCGGCCGGTCAGCCGCAGGTAGCGCAGGGTTTCGTCGTCGACCGGAAAGATGCCGCAGGTCGCGCCGTACTCGGGCGCCATGTTGGCGAGGGTGGCGCGGTCGGCCAGCGACAGCTCGGCCACGCCGGGACCGAAGAACTCGACAAACTTGCCAACCACGCCATGGCGGCGCAGCTTTTCGGTCACGGTCAGCACCAGGTCGGTGGCGGTAGCGCCCTCGCGCAGGCGGCCGGTCAGGCGAAAGCCGACGACCTGCGGGATGAGCATGGAAACGGGCTGGCCCAGCATGGCGGCCTCCGCTTCGATGCCGCCGACACCCCAGCCCAGCACGCCCAGGCCGTTGATCATGGTGGTGTGCGAGTCGGTGCCGACCAGGGTGTCGGGGTAGGCCCAGGTTTCGCTCCCGTCCTCCCCGTTGACTTCGGTTGTAAATACGGAGCGCGCCAGGTGCTCGAGGTTGACCTGGTGGCAGATGCCCATGCCGGGGGGCACGGCGGAAAAATTGCGGAAAGCGCCTTGACCCCACTTCAGAAAGGCGTAGCGCTCGCGGTTGCGCTCGACCTCAAGGATCGAGTTGATGTGATACGACCCGACCGAGCCGTAATCGTCCACCTGCACCGAGTGATCGATCACGAGCTCTGCCGGCTGAAGCGGGTTGATCTTTTCTGGGTCGCCGCCGAGCACACGCATGGCGTCGCGCATGGCCGCCAGGTCGACGATCGCCGGCACCCCGGTAAAGTCCTGCATCAGCACGCGCGCCGGCGTAAAGGCGATTTCGCGTGAGGGCTCTTCCCCCCGCTCCCAGTTGGCGAGGAACTGGATGTCGGCCGCCGTGACGGAAGAGCCGTCCTCGTGCCGCAGCAGGTTTTCAAGCAGGATGCGCAACGACCATGGCAGACGCGACAGGGTGACGCCGCGCTCGGCCAGCGCCTGCAGCCGGTAGATGGTGTAAGCGGTGCCGCCGGAATGCAGGGTCGCGCGCGCGCCGAAGCTGTCGTGAACCGGGGTGCCGGGAGCGAAAGCGGAAACGGAGGTGCTCATAGGATTCAATGTCCTTTGTTGGTCGGAACGATAGGGTTCAGGAGGGCAGGCGCGTCAGAGCGCGCGGCCGCGGTCACGGCGGCCATGCCGGTAGCGCCGGAGCGGACTAGGGGACTGGGGGCCGCGCATGATCGCAACCATATTAAACCCTTGCTCAAACCCCTGATTAGACTCTGGATTTAATCCTGGATTTAATCCTGGATTAATCCTGGAGTAATCCCGGACGAGAGCTTTGCGGCGGCTGCCCGGCGCAGGCGGCAGTGCGCACACGAACCGCACGGATCATGCGGTCGCGAAAGGCATTTGCAGTGGGGCAGGGCTGGCTGATCGCGCCCTGGTGGCCGCCCGGCGAGAGGCTGGTCGGTCTCGAAGCCGGAAGCGCTGCCCCGGGCCGCGGTGGACCGACGGACAAGCGCCCGCATCGGCGGGCCCCAGCTGTCCTGAGAGCCAAGTGAGTCGCTCCGAGCGGGAACCGTAAGTGCGGCAGACCAGCCTCTGCCGCACGATGTTGGTCCAGGAGCTAACGAAAGAGTGACCGCGAATGCGCTTACTTAGAACTCAAAGCGAACGGCTAACTGGAGCTGGCGCTGGCTGTAGGCAAAGTTACTGTTGTTGATCGCGGTGGTAGCTCCAAACGGGGTGGAAAGGTAAGGGACGAGGGTATTGCCGTTGCCGATGGTGACGGCACCCGACTTGGTGGTGTTGTCGGTGACGGTGTAAGCGGAGCCGCCGACGGAAGTGACGTTGGGATGGTTGGCGAGGTTGAAGGCCTCGCCGAGGAACTGGAGGCGGTACTGCTCGCGGACAACGACGCGCTTGGACAAGCGGAGGTCGACGGTGTTGATGCGGGGCTGCTGATAAACATTGCGAGGAACACCGGGGATGCGGTCCGCGCCGCCCGAGCCATTGAAGGAATTGGCGTTGATGATGGATTGCACCGGGGCACCCGGGGTGACGGTGAGGGTGGGCGAGGATCCGTTGATGCCGAGGGAGTAGGGGAGGCCGGACTGGGCCTGGAAGTCGGGGGAGATTTCAAAATCGTTGACGAGGTAGCCGAGGGGTCCGTGGACGTGGAAGGGCAGGTCGGCGACAGCATAGAGGACCACGCGGCTGGGCACGTTTTGCTGCGAGTTGCCGTAGTCGAGGCGGAGATTGGTGGGGTCAAGCAGCGCGGAGGAGCTGGTGCCGGCCGTGTTGTTGACGCCATAGTCCAGGGCATGGGACCAGGTGTAGTTGGCGTTGAAGCTGACGTAGTGAGACATGCGGTGGGTGTACTGCCAGACGGCGGCTTCGTAGTTGGAGGTGACGCCCGAAAAGACGTCGGTCACGATGGAGAAACCCTTGATAGGCCGCGCGCCGAGAAAGGCATTGGCGCGGATGACGGAGCCGTTCGGGAGGGGCGAAAGGTGGTTGGGGTCTGAAACGGTGAGGGTGACAGGGGTGGGCGCAGGGAGGTTAACGTCCACGAAATCAGGGAGACGGCGGCCCCAGGAGCCGAGCCAGGAGACGCTGAAGGCGTCGTTCTTGCCGAGCTGCTGTTCGACGGTGAGGTCGGCCTGGTGGACCTCGGGAACCTTGAAGTTGGGATTAAGAAAGGTCGCCGTGCTGTTGCCGCTCGCAGAGCCGAGACAGGAGGGCGCGACGACCTGCGGAAAGCTGGGGGCGCAGGTTTGGCCGGGGTTGAAGATGGGGTTGACCTGCGCGCCGGGGGCGCCGGTCGCGATCAGCGCCTGGTAAAGGGTGGCATTGATGGCGCGGGCAAAGAACATGCCGTAGCCGCCGCGCAGAATGGTTTGCCCGTTGCCATGGGCGTCAAACGCAAAGCCGACGCGCGGGCCGAAGTTGGTCTTGGTGT
This sequence comes from uncultured Acidobacteriaceae bacterium, assembly GCA_964248435.1. Classification (GTDB taxonomy): domain Bacteria; phylum Acidobacteriota; class Terriglobia; order Terriglobales; family Acidobacteriaceae; genus EB88. The sequence goes on from CAXTYP010000024.1 coordinate 9,791, forward strand.
CGGGCAGGGTCCGGGTCTGCGGCAGGGCGGCGTTGGCCAGCTGCGGATCCGGGAAGCGCTCGTACTCCCAGCGCAGGCCGGCGGTGAGGGAAAGGCGGCGCGAGGCTTTCCATTGGTCCTGGAGGAAAAGGGCGTAGTCGCCGGTGGTGAAGTCGAGCCCGGCGAGGCCCGAGCCCTGCGAGTAATTGGTGTAGTGCTGCGCGGTTTGACCCTGCCCGGCCAGGTAAAGGTCCGACAGGTAGTTGCCGAGCGGGGTGGCCCCGGCATAGGAAAAGCCGCCGAACTGGTTGTAGAGGTTTGATATGCGGTCGTCGGTATGGACGTAATCGACGCCGAATTTGAACTCGTTGTTGCCGTGCTGGAGGTCGGCGGTGTCGGCGATCTGCCAGCGGCGCTCGTCGGGGTAGGCGCCGCGATTGAGGAACTGGGGGGTGCCGAACTGGAAAAAGCCGCTCAGGTTGACGTTCGGAGGCAGGCCCTGCGGGTTGGAGTAGCGCGGGGTGGCGAGGAGGTTGTTCTGTTCGTAGCCAGTGGGCGACTGGTTGGTTTCAAACTCGAAGTCGCGGCCATACATGTAGCGGATTTCGTTGGACAGCGAGGAGGTGAGGGCGGTGTCGAGGCGACCGACGATCCAGTTGTCGCGGACGTAGTCGTTGCCGAAGGAGGCGGTGCCGTAGGCGACGGCGGGGGCGGTCTGGATGCCGGCCGGGGAGGTCCAGCGGAGGCGGTTGGCCTCGACGGAAACGTGATTTTTGCCGTTGAGCTGCCAGTCGAGTTTAGGGAAGTAGAGGGTCTGGTCGCCGGTGCGAGGGGTGGTGCCGAGCAGGCCGGTAAGCCCGTTGATGCCAGCCGAGTAGATGCCCAGGGCGCTGGTGCCGGGGCCGCTGTAAGGCAGGCCGGTGTTGGTGGCGAGCTGGCAAACCTGCTGGTCCTGATACTTGGTGACGGCGTTGTGGTTGGCCGCCGTGCCCCCGCACTGCTGCCCGGCGGGGAGGGTTGCGTCCGGCGCGTTGTAGAAGTTGGCATTGGCGCTGGCGCTGGTGATGGTCGCCGCGGCCGGGAAGTAGTGGTAGAAGCGGTCGGCGGCGAGGAAGAAGAAGAGCTTGTCGCGGAGGAGCGGGCCGCCAAAGGTAAGGCCATACTGGCGGCGGATATCGGAAGGCTTGAAGTTGACGGCGGTGTAGCCGGAGGAGGTTTTAACGGGATGGAAAGCGGAGGGCGGGGTGGCGGCCCAGGCGCTGTCGCGGAGAAAGTAGTAGCCCTGGCCGTGGAACTGGTTGGATCCGGACTTAGTCACGGAGTTGACGATGCCGCCGGCGGAGCGCCCATACTCGACGGAGTAGTTGGAGGTGTTGACCTGGAACTCCTGGACCGACTCCTTGATGGTGGAGTAGCCGGCGCGGGTGCGGCCGCGCTCTTCGGAGAAAAAGGCCTGGTTGTCGTCGGTGCCATCGACCGTGATGTTGTTGAGCAGGGTGGACTGGCCGCGGAAGGACAGGAGGCCGAAACCGTTGCTGTCGTTGACGACGCCGGGGGTGAGCAGGGCGAAGGCGGACCAGCGGTAGTTGTTTTCCGGGAGGTTATGAATGGTGTTCTGGGGAATGACGTCGGCGAAGTCGGGGGAAACGGTGTTGACGAGCGGGGATTGGCCGTTGACCTCGACAGTTTCGCTGCCGGAGCCGATCGGGAGGCTCGCGTCAACCGTGGTAAAGGCACCGACCTGGACCACGGCGTTGTCGGAGCGGAAAGCCTGGAAGCCGGGGGCGGTGACGGTGACGGTGTAAGCGCCGGGCTGGAGATGGACGGCGCGGAAGAAGCCCGAGTTGTCGACGGGCACGGTGAGCTGGGCGCCCGTGCCGTTGTTGCGGACCAGGACGGAGGCATTGCCGACGAGAGCGCCGGTGGAGTCGGTCACGGTGCCGCCAAGGCCGCCGTCCACGGCACTTTGGGCGAAGCCAGCGGGAGCCAGGGCGAGCAGAAGGGTGCCGGTGGTAGCGGCGAGGGTGGGGCGGAAAGGCATGGGGGGTGGGGCTCCTTGAAGAATGGCGACCCGCGGCGGCTTGCGCCGGGGATCAAGAACTGGGTAAAGCCTGTGCACCTGCTGGTGAAAGAGCCTGTGCGCCCGGTGGGCCGGGCGCTTTTCAGGCGCTGTTCGATCAGGCGCTGCTTTCTTAAGTTGCCATGAAGGTGTGAATCGGGTGTGAATCGGGGGAGCGGAGGGCTTTGCGGGGCCGAGTTTAACCTTCCGGTTCGAAGCTGGACGCGGGGCATGGCAGGAGGTGCGTCGTTGATCCGGGGACGACAGGCGAGCCGCGGTTCAGGGTTGGTTGAGCGGCGGTTTAACGGCGGGAAGATGCCGGGGACGCCTCTTGCCCGGGGTGACTTCCAGTCTGCATGACCATGCCGAGTTCTCGAGCTACTTTGCAGCGCCCAGCGGCTAGAAGTGGAGCTTGGCGGCGATCTGGATCTGGCGGTCGGTGTAAAGGTTGGTGTTGTTGCCGGAAAGGCGGGTGCCGAACTCGGAGGAGCCGGCGGTGATGCCGGACTGCCAGGTGAGGCGAGGGAGCTCGCCGACGGTAGACGATGAGGAAATGGAATAGCCGGTGGTGTCAATGCCGGTGATGTTTTGGTGGTTGAGGAGGTTGAAGGATTCGCCAAGCAGCTCGAGCGTGGTGTGTTCGGTAAGGACGGTGCGCTTGGAGATACGGAGGCTGGCGTTGATGACGCCGGGGTAGCGGTAGGTATTGCGGCCGATGTCGGGGAGGCGTGTGGCACCGCCGGAGCCATTGATGGACGCGCCAAGTCCGGACAAGGCGGTCTTGCGTCCGAGATTGTCGAAATAGGCGACCGAAGGGACGGAGCCGGAGGTTTGCATGGAGTAAGGGAGGCCGGAGCGGAGCTCGGCCGTGGGGGAAAGCTGCCAGCCGTTGGCGGCGCGGCCGAGCATGCCGCCCATGCGGGTGGCGGAGCGGAGAACAAGGCCGCCGGTGAGGCGCTGGCGGATGTCGAAATCGGAGGTGCCGTACTCGAGCGCGAGGTTGGCGGGGTCGAGGATGTCGTTGGTATCGGCGAAAGCGGTGGCGTGCTGGTTCCAGTCGGAGGTGTGAGCGTAGGTATAGGAGGCGTGGAGGTCAACGACGCCGGACAGGTTGTGATTGACGGCGACGACGCCGGCGGCGTACTTGGAGTTGGTTTCGGAAAAAATGCGGGTGATCTGGCCGTAACTGGGATTGAGACGCGCGGTGTAGAAGCGGCTGGTGTACTGCGAAGGGAGCGGGCCTTGACTAAGTGGATCGACGACGTTGTAAGTCACGGTTTGGGCGGAGGCGAGGTCGATGTTGCTGTCGAGGTAGTTGGGGAGCTCGCGGCC
>CAXTYP010000024.1:13260-15200 GCA_964248435.1 uncultured Acidobacteriaceae bacterium
CGGCCGGAGCCGGTGGGGTCGTACGCGAAACCGACGCGGGGGCCGAAGTTATTGGGGTCGTGGGGAAGAAAGGCGGTCAGGGGGATATCGGGATTTACGAGAGCGGCATTGGTGTTGGGCAGCTGCTCGTACTCGTAGCGAAGGCCGAGCGAGAGGGTCAGGCGCGGAGTCGCTTTCCAAACGTCGGAAAGGAAGCCGGCGTAGTCGGCGGACTGGAACTGGAAGGTCGTGGGGCCGAAGCTCTGGGTGTAGTTCGAGTAACAAGGCAGGGTGCCGACGCCGGCGGTGGAGTTATCGCAGTGGTCGGGCGACAGGTAGTCCGTCGCGAAGTTCATGACGTTGGAGTACACGTAGGTGCCGTTGCCGTTGTAGAGGGCGTCGGAGTAGTCGTTGACGAAGTTGACGGAATAGCCAATCTTCACGGTGTGGCGGCCGCGCACGGCGGTGAGGGTGTCGTCGAGTTCGTAGCGGCGCTCGTCGGGGTAGGCGGCGCGGTTGAGCACGGGCGGGTTGCCGAAGCGGAAGCCGTAGCTCTGGATTTGGACCTGCGCGGGGCGTCCGTAGATGTTGTTGGCGAGGGTGGACTCGAAGGGAGCCGGAGGATTGCTCGACTCGGTCTCGAGATCCGTGCCGTACTGAAAGGTGATTTCGTTGAGAAGGTTTGGGCTCAAGAAGTAGCCGAGGCGTCCGATGATGGTATCGCCGGCGGTGATCGAGTTGCCAAAGGAGTTGCTGCCGTAGGTGGCGGTAGGCGAGGTTTGAACGCCATTGGGGGAGTTCCAGCGGAGGCGGTTCCACTGGAGGGCCAAGTGTCCGCGATCGGAGAACTGCCAGTCGACCTTCGGGAAAAAGATGGACTGGTCGGCCGAGCGGGGGACGTCACCGAGCAGCGACGCCAGGCCGGAAAGCACGCCGTTGTAAAGGGTGACGGCCTGGGACGGCAGGACGTTGAGGCGGCCCGCCAGGGTTTGGAACTGCTGCCGCGGGGGGGTGCCGAAGAGCTTGGCGGCGTTGCTGGCGCGGGCGATGGCAGGAAATTCGCGGTGGTAGCGATCGTAGGTGAAGTTTACAAACAGCTTGTCGCGACGGAGAGGGCCGCCGATCGAAGCCCCGTACTGGGTAAGGGTGTTGCGAAGGCGGGCAGGGGCGGTGGTCGCGGAGTCGGTCGTGCCGGTGGTGACAGTTGTAGTGGTAGCAAAGGCGTTGGCGGCGGCCCAGGCGCTATTGCGGTCGAACAAGAAGAGCTCGCCATGGAGCTGGTTGGTGCCGGAGCGAGTGACGGTGTTGACAACGCCGCCGGCGGCGCGGCCGTACTCGGCGTTGTAGTTGGAAGCGTTGACCTGGAACTCTTCGACGGCGGCCTCGGAATTGGAGTAGGCGACGGTGGTGCGGCCGCGTTCTTCGGAGAAAAAGGCCTGGTTGTTGTCGGCGCCATCCACGGTGTTGTTGTTGAGCAGGGCGCCGATGCCGCGAAAGGAAAGAAGGCCATCGGCGGCTGCGTCCGGGGTGACAGCGGGGGTGAGCAGGGCGAAGTCGGACCAGCGGCGAGAAAGGGACGGGAGGTCGTGGACGGCAGCTGAGTCGAGGGTGGTGCTGACGGCGACGGAGGAGGTGTCGAGGACAGGGGCGGCGGCGGCGACTTGCACAACCTCGGTCGCGGCCCCGAGGGGCAGGGTGAGGCGGAGGGTTGTGACGGTGCCGAGGGCGACGAGGGACTGCATCTCGGCAGTGGCAAAGGAGGGTGCGCCGGCGCGGAGCTGATACGTGCCGGGGGCAAGCGCCGGAAAGCGAAACAGTCCGGAGTCGTCGGAGTGGGCGGACAAGGTGAAGCCCGTGGCGGGATCGGACAGGTCAATGGACGCGCCGGGGATAGGACGGCCCGCAGGGTCGAGCAGGGTGCCCTCAATGGCACCGCGGTCCGGGGCCTGGGCATAGGCGGC
>CAXTYP010000025.1:0-15154 GCA_964248435.1 uncultured Acidobacteriaceae bacterium
TCCGGCCCCCGCCCCGGCCGGTGCGCCCCCCCCCCGGCAGCGGTCCCGGCGCTGCCCCGCCGGCCCGCCCCGCCTCCCGGTAGCGGGCGATCAGCGGCAGGAACCGGTGCGGCTCGCCACCGATAATCGCCACCATCAACGGCAGCCCCAGCGTCCCCGCGCGCGTAAACGACTGCGGGGTTCCCCCCACGCCCAGCCACACCGGCAGCGGGTTTTGCAGCGGACGCGGAAACACGCCCTGCCCTGTCAGAGGTGCCCGGTGCCGCCCCGTCCAGTGCACATGCGTCCCCTCGCGCAGCTTCAGCAGCAGGTCCAGCTTTTCGGCGAACAGCGAGTCATAATCCTCCAGCGCGAGCCCAAACAGCGGAAACGACTCGATAAACGAGCCACGCCCGGCCACAATCTCGGCCCGGCCGCCGGAAAGCAGGTCCAGCGTCGCAAACTCCTGAAACACGCGCACCGGGTCCGCCGCGCTCAGTACCGTCACCGCGCTGGCTAAGCGAATCCGCCCGGTCCGCATCGCCGCCGCCGCCAGGATCACCGCCGGGGCCGAATCCAGGTACTCCGCCCGGTGGTGCTCCCCCAGCCCAAAGACATCGAGCCCCGCCCGGTCCGCAGCCTCGATCTCCTCGATCAAGCGGGCCATCCGCTCCACCGGTGCCACCACCCGTCCTGTCCCCGAATCCGGAACGGACGCCGCAAAACTGTCAATGCCGATCTGCATATAAAACAGCAGATGCGGAATGGCCCGGTCCAGTCGATGCGGGCGCGGTGGCCGGCACCGTGCGGCATGTCAATCTTCGCTTCAAGCCTGGTCCGCCTCACGGACCTGCAACACGCGCCACTTAGCGTGTGTCAGGCCGCGTTCTGTCGCGGCGCCTAAGAAGGCAACCCTTCTGCAGCTTCTACTTCAATGCTGATTGGCCGCTTCCGTTTTTTTGCTGGGTTCTATTTACCACGATCCGTTCTGGCTTCCATGCACCTCGCGAGCGCCGCCGGCACCGCTCGACGTCGCGCAATATGAGACCGCTTCCATGCTCGGTTTCGTACGCGACAGCTCCGGCGCAGCCAACCCAAGAGCACCGTTACCTTGGTCGAGACAGAAACGGGGCGGCCAGTGACGGCGATCGCCGACACGCAAGGGCAGTTCGATTTCACCGGCGTTCATGTGGGCCAATACCAGGTGGACGCGACGGCACCGGGCTCTAGCGAAAGACTGACCGCGCCGTTTTCCGTGGCAGTCGCTGCGCGGCATCGAGTGGATGTGCAGCTCCAGGTAGGCAAGGCAGCGGAAACGGTCACGGTTTCCGGGGCGGCCAGCGTGACCAGCCGCGACGCTTTCTTTAACGTGAACGAGCAAAGGTCGGAGTTCAACAACTTCCTGCTCGACGGCTGGAGAACAATGTCTACGGCACCTCGAACCAGGGATTTTCCAACCAGAACATCCCGCCCTCGCCCGACGCGACGATTCAACGTGACCTATGGACAGGACGGCTACAGCGAAGCCTTCAGCCAGAACGGCGGTGAAACCAAGGACGCGGGCGCAAGCCAGGCCGCGTATCTGGCCGACTTCCTGGTGGGCGCTCGCAACACCTACCAGCTGAACAACGTCGCGATCGTGAACTATCCCAGTGCATGAACTTCTTCTACGTGCGCAGCAGTATGCGCCATTTTCCACCGGCTCCGTGCACCAGCCGCTGTGTACGTCCGGGGTCGTTCTGACCAGCTGCTTCCGGCTTGTTTCGCAGGGCTACCCGCAAAGCTTTGCTTCGCCTCGAAATTTGAGCACCCTTTTAGCGCAAACGCGCTACATCCCGGCGAACATGCCGACCGGGTATGTGCAGGCATGGCACCTGGACGTGCAGCGCCAGATCACTCCGCGTACCACCAGCCGCTCAACAACACGCTCTCGTTGATCTACGACCTGCTCTACGGGTATGGCCGGCACTTTGGATCGAACAGTTGGCGGTGGGCGCAAGGGCCCCTGGGCGGCTGGCAGTTTTCCGCAGTCAATGCCGGGGCACGTGCCGGTGTTTTTGCTGATCGAGACCATGTCGTGGGGTTATGCCACCCTTCCCGGGCTCGACGGCCGGCCCTGGAAGGGTCCGCGCCGGGAGCTTGCAGTCGCCGCATCAAGCGACCTGGTACTCGCGGATATGGTTCGTACTCGCGGATACGGTTTCGTCCGAGCTGGTCCGGCGAGCGAGCGCAGGCCCACGGTTGCAACGGCCGTCACGCCAGCAGCTTCGATCAACGCGCTTGTGGTCGGTGATGGCGATTCGGGCGATAGTGCCCTTCGAGCAACATTGCCGCCACTCCGCCTCACCCTGCCCGCAAAACAACCCTCACTAAGAGGTAGAAACAAATCGGTGGACAAATCGTTCGCGTGCAATACACTCGTCGCACAAGCTTCCACACCCCAAGACCTTTCGCTGTGAAAAGAACGCACCGTCCTCTTCTCAGCTTTGCGATTCAGCACTCCCTATAGAGCGTCTCGCCCGTTTCCGTCGTTGTTGTCGCGCCTTTCTCCCCACTTCCAGATCACGATTTCAGGAGCGTCGCTATGTCTCCCGCTAAGAAGTCCATCGCCGCCGCACTTTCGCTGCCGCTTCTTTTCACACTTGCCATACCTGCTGCCGCCCAAACCTTTCGTGGCGGCATCAACGGCACAGTGACCGACGCAACTGGCGCCGTGACGCCCGGAGCACGGATCATCGCTACCGAGGAATCCACTGGCATCGTGCATGCGACGCTTGTCACGAGCGCCGGCGATTTCAACTTCGCCGATCTGCCACTCGGCCAGTACACCCTCACCGTCACGGCTGCCGGCTTCGCGACCGAGAAGGTCGAGCACGTCCCCGTTTCCTCGGGCTCCGTCTACACGCAGCCCGTTCACCTTTCCGTGGCCGGAACCTCCACCGAGGTGTCCGTTTCCGCCAGCCAACTCGCGCTCGATACAACATCTTCCACCCAAACCACCGTGATCGATAGCAAGGCGGTGAACTCGGTTCCTTTGAACGGCGGCGACTTCACGCAGTTGGCCGCGCTCACCCCGGGCTTCGCCGGGTACTCCGCCGGCGGCACAGGATCGCTGAACGGGACGCGCTTTGACCAAATCAACTGGCAGATCGAGGGCATCGACAACAACGACATCTGGGCCAACATCCCCGCCGTGAACCAGGGCGGCGTGCTGGGTATCGCCGGCATTCTCCTGCCCATCGACTCGATCGACCAGTTCTCCGTGCAAACCGAGGCCTCGCCCGAAGCGGGCCGCAACCCTGGAGGCGTCGTCAATGTCGGCCTTCGCTCCGGGGCGAACCAGTTGCATGGCTCCGCCTACTACTTCAATCGCAATGAAGCCTACGCCGCCGGATCGCCTTTCCTCCCCTTCGGCCAGGCGAAGCTAAAAAATCGCAACTACAACGCTGGCGGCTCCCTCGGCGCACCCATCATGCGGGACAGATTCTTCTTCTTCGGCAGCTTTGAAACCCAGCACTTTACAATCGGCCAGTCCGGCCAGGCCACCGAGCCTTCCGCAGCCTACCAGGCTCTTTCGACCAGCCTGCTCGCCCGCTACGGCGTGGCCCCCGACCCCGTCTCGCGGAACCTGCTCCAGACCCTTTGGCCCTCCTACTCGCTAAACGGTCCCGGCACCGGCGAGAACTACTTCAGCACCAACCCGGAGTTCGGCCACAGCTACAACGGCCTCGTCAAGCTGGACTACGCTCTTAACTCCAAGAACAACCTTTCCTTTCACTGGTTCTCAGGTGAAGGGAACCAGACCGCGCCGGTCGGCTCTTCCCTCCTCTATTACTACGAGGTCGCTCCCATTCACGTGCAGAACTATGCTCTCGTGCTGGACACCTTGCTCTCGCCGCGCATCAACAACCAGATTGAAATCGGCGTGAACTACTTCAACCAGATCTTCAATGACAACAAGAAGAACTTCGACCTCGCCGCCACCGGCTTTTTCAGCGGCAGCCAATACCCAACCGTCGCCCCTCATCTCCGCATCTCCGGCTTCGACGCCGTTGGGATCGTTGCCCCCTCCGGCCGCAATGACATTGTCGGTCAGATCAACGACACCGTTGCCATCTCCAAGGGCACTCACGACTTCCGCTTCGGCGGCGAATATCGCCAAGCCCAGATCGACGCCTTCAACTCCGGCAATTCCACGGGCCTCTTCCGCTTCACCGGAAGCGCCGGTCCCTGGGCCCACGACGCCACTGTCACCGATAACAACGTCAAATCACTCGCCGACTTCCTCGCCGGCTACGTCAACACTTCTACCCTCGCGACCGGCGACCCGGACCGTCAGGTATTTATCAACATCTTCGACCTCTTTGCCCAGGACTCCTGGCGCCTGACCCAGCGGTTCACTCTCAACTACGGTGTCCGGTACGACTACGAAGGTCCTCCGCACGATGCCTTGAAGAACCTCTCCATCTTCCGCCCCGGTGCCGGTTTCCTCTTCCAGGGCGCCGGTATCGGTTCGGTTTATCCGAGTGATTGGAATAACTTCGGGCCGCGGGTCGGCTTTTCCTGGCAGCCTTCCGGAACAGCCGTATTACGCGGGGGCGTCGGTCTCTACTACGATCAGCCCGTCACCAGCGCCTTTCTCAACAATCACACCAGCAACAGTTCTCCGATCGGTCTTCAGGCCAACCCCGCCGGACCCCAACCCTTCCTCACACAGACCAGGTCCGCCTACACCATCACGGCCGGCCAGCAAATCTTTCCGTCCGCGGCCCAGGCCAGTTGCACGGAAACCAGGCCTTGCGGCGCCTTCACCGTCAGCCCCAATTTCGCGACCCCTTATGTTGTGAACTACAACCTCAACGTCCAGCAGACGCTCGGAACCAAGGTCATCGCGCAGATCGGCTACGTCGGCAACGAGTCCCGCAAGCTGCTCGGCACCCGCGACATCAATCAATCGGCACTGCTGCCCTTTGGCTCGCCCGCCAACAACGCCCAGATTCTTATCCAGCAGGAGAGTCGCCCCTTCTTCTCCACTTATCCCACCCTGGGTAACATCAACCAGCTTGGCACCCTCGCGACGGGAAACTATAGCTCACTCCAGGCTACCTTGCGGCTGGCCAACCTCCACGGCATTACCTCGCAGATCAACTACACCTGGAGCCACTCTCTCGACGAGGTTTCGCAGTCCCGCTCCCTTCTTCCGCAGAACAGCGCGGACTTCCAGGGAGACTACGGCAACTCGGCCCTGGACACCCGGAACACCTTTACCGCCTATGTCACCTACACGCTTCCCGACAGTGGACACGGTCCCAAGCGGCTCACGAACGGCTGGCAGTTCAACTCCCTGATCAACCTCAACACCGGCCAGCCATTTACGATCTACAACGGTTCCGACACCACGGGCACCGATGAAAATGCGCAGCGCGTCAACATGATCGGCAATCCTTTCGCCGGTGTTTCGCACCATTTCCAGCGCGCCACGGCAACCAATGGGGGCGCCGGCGAGCCGTGGATCAATCCGGCTGCTTTTGTTTCGCCGCCCAACGGGACCTTCGGCACCATGCGACGCAACCAGCTTTTCGGGCCCAACTTCAGCGACGTCGACCTTTCCGTCTTCAAGAACACCCCACTGACAGAACGCTTCAACTTCCAGCTACGCGTCGAGATGTTCAACATCTTCAACCGCATCAACCTGGCGCCGCCCAACAACACTCTTGGCTCCGGCTTCGGCCAGCTTTACGACACCATCGGCGACAACTACGGCGCCCCCGGCATCGGCCCCGGCGAGCCCTTCAACATCCAGCTCGGCGGCAAGATCACCTTTTAACACTTGTGAAATCAAGGCAGGTGAAGAAACCTCCCCGGCCAGGCTTGTGCCCGTCGCTCGTCTCTTGTCGCTCGTCTCGCGAGGGACTACAGGGAAGTGCATCACGCGCATCGCCTGGCCCCACGCACCATCGCCAGTATCTCCGCCCGGGACCATTGCCAGGCAGGGAAGCCGAACCCCCCTGAACCAATTCACAGCACCGCCGGAGACGATCCATGACACGCACCATCGCAACCCTGCTTACCCTCCTTGCCGGCTCCTCCCTCCACGCGCAACAGCCCGCCGCCCTTCCGTCGGCCATGGCGCTTCCCGAAGCGGCCCGCGTCGCGACGGCCGTCTTTTGCGGCTCCCTTTTCGACCCAGCCTCTGCCGCGTTTCGCAAAAACATGCTCGTCACCATCCAGGGCGAGCGCATCGCCGCCGTAGCGCCCGCGCCCTCGGCTCCCCCGGGAGCCGTCGATCTTTCCGCCGAAACCTGCCTGCCCGGCCTTATCGACGCCCATACGCACGTTCTGCTGCAGGGCGATCTTACCAGCGCTGACTACGACGTCCAGCTCCTCAAGCAATCGCCGGCCTTTCGCTCCATCCTTGCCAGCCGCTCGGTCCGGCTCGGTCTCGGCTACGGCTTCACCACCATCCGCGACGTGGAAACCGAGGGCGCCGGATATGCCGACGTCGACGTCAAGCGCGCCATTGAGGAGGGCATCATCCCCGGCCCGCGCATGCGCGTCGCCACACGCGCCCTCGACGTCACGGGCGCTTACCCCCTGCTCGGCTACGCGCCCGGCCTCGACCTTCCACACGGTGTGCAGATCGTCGATGGACCGGAAGAGATGCGCAAGGCCGTTCGCGAACAGATCAGCTACGGCGCGGACTGGATCAAGCTGTACGTCGATCGCGGGTACCGTGTCGAGCCCAGCGGCATTCTGAACGACATCCCCACCTTCACCCCCGAAGAAATCGCTGCCGCGGTGGACGAAGCCCACCGCGAGCGCAAGTTCGTCGCCGCCCACGCCATGGGGCTGCAGGGCGTGCACAATGCAGTGACGGCAGGTGTCGACTCCATCGAACATGGCGCCTATATCGCTCCGGACGATCTGCGCACCATGGTCGCCAAGGGCATCTACTACGTCCCCACCATCTACGTCGCTGAGTCCGTCGCCGCAGGCCGCGCCGCAGCCGGTGCTCCGGTCTGGCTCGACATCGTCAAGATTCACCAGGACACCTTTCACCGCGCCGTCGCCGCTGGGGTCAAGATCGCCTTCGGCACCGATGTCGGCGGCTTCGCTTGGACCACGGATCCTGCCGTAGAGTTTCCCCTGATGGTTCGGGATGGCATGTCTCCGGCGAGGGCTCTCCGCTCCGCCACCCTCGATGCGGCCCAACTTCTTCGCATGGATGCCGACGTCGGTTCCGTCGAACCCGGCAAATACGCCGATCTGGTGGCGCTGCACGGAGACCCCATCGCGGACATCTCGCGCCTCCAGTCCATCGACTTCGTAATGAAAGGCGGCGTGATTTACAAGCAGTCTCACTTCCCTCCCTCGTCCCACTGATCGATCAACGGCCCGTACTCTCCTCGGGCCTCTTTCTCCGTTAGCCCGACTACAGGGCTCTGCTTCTCGCCTTCCGCGTAACGTACAAGGAGCCGCACCGCGATGTCCCGCTGTCACCGCCTACTCACCATCGCCGTCCTTGTGTTCGCGGCGGGCCTCCTCGCTTCTGCCCAGGAGCCGCTGCTCACCGCGGAGCAATGGTCTACCCTCCGCGCCGAGTCCACCGGCAGTGCTCCCTACGACAACCTCCGCTTACTGACCACCCTGCATCGTGTCCCGGCGACACCGCAATTCGAGCAGGCCTCTGCTTTTATCCTTTCCCGAGCCAAACAGTATGGCCTCGCCGACGCCCACGCCGAACAATTCCCCATCGACGGAAAACTTCACTACGGACTGATGCGCTCGCACCTGGCCTGGACCGTGGACGCGGCCAGCCTTTGGCTCCTCCAGCCTCAGCATCTTCTGCTCGGCGACTGGGCCACGGACCCCATTCGCCTGGCGGACTATAGCCACACCGCCGACGTCGAAACCACCCTGGTCGACGTCGGCCAGGGCACGACGGACGCCGCTTACGCCAACCTCGACGTGCGCGGCAAGATCGTTCTCGCCGACGGGGTCCTCGCCGCCGTTCAGCAACTCGCCGTTCTCAAGTACGGAGCTGCCGGCATTGTCAGCGACATGCCCAACCAGCGCACCGCCTGGTCCGGCCAGGACCCGTCGATCATCCGCTGGGGTCATCTTGATGCCAGTGCCCCGACCGGCTTCGCGTTTATGGTCTCCGCTGCCACGGCTCAATCTTTACGCAACGAACTCGCCCAAGGCCCCGTCACCCTCGCGGCTCACGTCGCCGCTACGGTCGGCCCTGGCCACTGGACCGTCGTCACTGCAACCATCCCCGGCACCGACCCCCACGCCGGGGAGATCGTCTACTCCTGCCACCTCGACCACCAGCGCCCCGGTGCGAATGACGATGCCTCCGGCTGCGTCACGATTCTCGAGGTCGCCCGCGTTCTCCAGACACTCATCGGCTCCGGCCGCCTCGCTCGTCCGGCACGCACCTTTCGCTTTCTATGGGAGCCCGAGGTGGAGGGCACCATGGCTTATCTCGCCACCCACCCCGACACCTTTCATGCCATGCGGGCCAATATTCACATGGACATGGTCGGCGGCGATCCTTTCAAAGACAAAGCCGTTCTTCACGTCACCGAAACACCCTGGTCGCTCCCCACCTTCGTCACCGACATCGGCAACCTCTTCGCCGAGGACATCCGCGCTGCCGCCGCGGGCTACACCGAAGACGGCGAGAACGCCGGGGCCGCCGTGCTGGAAGATCGCGAAGGGGGCCCCGGAACTCGCAATGCTTTTTTCGTCGACGAGACTCCCTACGCCGAGGGCTCCGATCACGACGATTACGACTCCTCCACCATCGCCGTTCCCTCACTTTATCTTCGCGATTGGCCTGACCGCTACATCCACACGGACCATGACACCCTCGAGCAGATCGACGCCACCAAACTTCGGCGTGTGGCCCTGCTTGGTGCCGCCGCCGGGTATACCGACGCCAGCCTCGACCCGGCCCGGGCCTCGGCCCTGCTGCCCTTCTTTACGGCACGCGCTCTGCGCCGGCTCTCGCTCGCTTACGATCGCGCGGCCCGCAGCTTTACCGATCCCGACCTCCAGCCGGACGCAGCATGGTTCGAAGCCCGCAACCTCCTTGCTCACGCCCTGCTGCGCGAGCGGGCTACCCTCGGATCCCTCGCCACCTTCGCCGCTCTCGACCCCGCCGCTCTCACCCCTTACCTCGCTCAGCTCAGCGCCCAGGTCTCGACCGAGCAAACCTGGTTGGACCACCAAGCTCAAAACCGCAACGCCGGTACTCCCGCTGCCCCGAGGCAAACCCCGGAAGACAACCGCATTCCCACCCGCATCGGCGCCTTCGGCCCGCTTACGTACCAGAACGACAATGTCCTGCTCGATCGACTCGGTCCTGACGGCGTCGCCAAAATTACCCTCTTCCAGCCTGTTGGCAGCCGATTCACCAATGTCCAGGACAAGTCCGCCCTGTATAGCTACGAGGTGCTCAACTTTGTAGACGGCCACCGCTCGATTCTGGACATACGCAACGCCGTCGCCGCCGAGTTTGGTCCCATTCCCACCTCCACCGTCGCCAACTTCCTGGACGCTTGCCAGCTGGCCGGCATCCTCACTTACACCCACTAGCCGGAGAGCTCACCATGCGCCCACATCTCAGTCTCATCACCCTGGCCCTCACCACCCTCGCCCTGCCGCTCTACGCGCAAACCCAGGGCCCCTTTGAGGTCAACTCGCTGCTCGGCCGCAAGCTGTACGCCCAGCCCGACGACGCGGCCATCGCCGCCGCCAAGGCCGCGCTCGAGAGTGCCCGGCCGACGCCCGCCCTTTATCTCGACCTTTCACACGCCGAGGCCGGCCGCCGCCAGTACCAGGAATCCGTGAAAAATGATACCGTCGCTCTTGCCAGGTTCCCCGACAACGGCGACCTCCTGCTCGAGCGCGGTCATCGCGAGCTCGGACTGCGCGAGTTTGCCGCCGCTGAAAAAGACCTCGAGCACGCCGTGCACGTCAATCCCGCGAGTCTCGACTCTCACTATCACCTCGGCCTTGCCTACTACTTCCAGGGACAGTTCGCCCAAGCCGCCGCCTCGCTCGCAAGGGCACGCGACCTGGCCAGGACCGATGACTCGCTCATCGATTGCACCGCCTGGCTGTTTGTCTCGCTCCGCCGCGCAGGCAAAGAGCGGGAAGCGGCAGCAGGCCTGGCCCGCATCACCCCCGAAGTTCACAACACCGAGCCCCACCTGCTCTTCTACCTTCACCTGCTGCGCTTTTATCAGGGCGCGATGACCGAACAGCAGGTGCTTCCCGCCAAGCCCGCGCCCGGCGACACGGAGGCTGAACTCTCCTTCAACACCATCAACTACGGTGTTGGCAACTGGCACCTTTACCACGGCGAAAAGGGTGTCGCCGACACTTTCTTCAGAAAGGTCGTGACCGGCGAGGCATGGAACTCGTGGGGCTTTATCGGCTCGGAAGTTGAGCTGGCCCACCAGCGCTAACAAGCAAGCGCGGCCACAGCGATGCAGCTCCCGTCTGCCTGAAATCCTGCCTGGCTTCCTTTGCAGATGGATCAGACAGGACCCTGCGCCGTTGCGCCTTGGCCAACCTATCTTTCGCCGCCGGTCGATCGCCCAGGGCGCGACGGCGACCAGATCTCAGTTCGTGTCTACACGCCGACCAGCAGGGAGCGCGCCGCCGCCGGTTTGTTCACAGACCGACACGCGGCACTTAACGCCTATTGCGTTGACAAGAAACTTGGTCGGTTTTATGGTGCGAAGCATGTTGAAGGGCTTTGACTTTCAACCGCTTTCCGCCTCGCACGGCACAAACAGCCAACTGAGGCGTACCGCATAAGCGCGCTGATAGATCCCGCACATACTGGGCAGGAGGGCGAGAGTGAAACGCTACATTCTGTGCATCGCAGGTATGGTGGCAGCTGCGGGTTGGACGGTGATACCGGTGCTGGCGCAGGCCGGCCGGGGCAGTGTCACGGGCACCGTTACGGACGGAACAGGCGCGGCCATCCCCGGCGTGGCTGTACAACTGCTGGAAACAGCAACAGGGGTCCCCAGGCAGAGCGTCACGAATGCAGCGGGACTGTACTCGTTTGTTTCACTCAATCCCGGCACCTACACCGTCACGGCGGCGATGAAGGGTTTTGAAACGATCACGCAGCAAAACGTTCCGGTCAGCGTGGACCAGGTAAGCTCGGTCAGCCTCACCATGCTCATCGGCAGCGCGAGCGAAGTTGTCAATGTGACCTCGACCGACAGTCTCGAGGAAACCAGCAGCTCCACCGTGGGCCAGCTGCTTTCGGCCGCGACGATCGATCGCGTGCCACTGCTCACGCGCAACGTGTTCGACCTGGTGCAGCTGAGCGCCGGCGTGACGCCCGCCAACGGCTCTCCCAATTCTTCCAGCTCGTTCGCGATCACGAATATCTCCACGGGCCGCCCAGGCGTAGATGTTTCGTCGTACACCATCAACGGCGCCATCGAGGGATCGGTGTACTTCATGGTCGACGGCAGCCCCATTGGCGTGGCGGAAAACAACGCCGGCGCCATCATTCCGGCGCTGGAGATTCCGGAAGATGACGTGGACGAGTTCCGCGTCGAAACGCAGAATACGCCGGCGTCGTACGGGAGCGGGGGCGCAGGGGTGATCAGCCTCGCGACCAAGTCAGGGACCAACAAGTTCCATGGCGATGCATTCGCGTACATACGCCCGGACGTGCTGGCTGGAAACGACTACTTCAACAAGCAGAGCCAACTGGCGAGCGGCTCGTCCAACCAGGCGCCGGACTTTCACCGGTACCAGGAGGGCGGCTCGCTCGGCGGCCCCATCCTCCACGACAAGCTTTTCATTTTCGGAGATTACGAAGGGACGCAACAGCAGCAATTCGATGGTTCCAATATCTTTACCGTGCCCACTACGGCTGAACGGACAGGGGATTTTTCGGCGGACAGCTTCACCATCTACAACCCGCTGGTGCCCGACAACCCGGACGGCACGCGCCAGGCATTTGCAGGCAATCGGATCGCAAACCCAAACCCGATTGCAGTCAACTTTCTCGCGAAGCTGCCGAAGTGCAACCGCCCGAGCCCGACCACCTGCGACCAGGCGACCAATGGAGCGGTCAACAACCTGTATCTGCCGGGAACAGACCCGGCCACGGCGCAGCGCTTTGATATACGGCTGGACGCCGCGCTCAGCGACAAACAACGTCTTTTTGGACGCTTTTCGTTTGCCCGGCTTTTTACCTCTGGCTTCAACGCCTTTCACAACGACTACGATCCCTTCTACGCGCAAAACATCACCAATGCGCGAAACGTACTGATCGGCGACGATTACACGTTGGACGCAACAACGGTTCTCGAACTCCGTTACTCCTTCACGCGCCACTATGAAAACCAGGGCGGGGACCCGCGGCAGAACGGCACAAACCTCGCCTCGCTCGGGTTTCCCTCGTCGCTGGCCGCGGCCGAGAACTACCAAACGTTGCCGTACATGCTGTTCACCGACGTGGGCGGCGGAGTCGGGGGCACGGCGAACTTCAACACCTTCCGGTTCGCGAGTGAAAACAGCGACATAAGCGCCACCGTATCGAAGGTGATCGGCAAGCACGAGCTGAGCTTCGGGGGCGAGTACCTGAAGCGCTTCCTGAACGCGGGCCAGCCGGGCGCGCCCTCCGGAAACTACGACTTCGACATTTCCGCCACGGACCAGCAGACGGCAACCGGCATCGGCGGCAGCGACTTTGCCTCGCTCCTGGTCGGCATGGGCGAGGCGCCGGGCGTGGAAAATACCAATTTCACCAAGGACCTGTTCTCGGCTGAGGCGAGCAACTACTACGGCTTTTTCGCCCAGGATGCATGGCGGCCGAACGAGCAGCTGACCGTGACCGTGGGACTGCGCTGGGACATTTTCGGGGGCCGCACGGAGCGCCATAACCGGCTGGAGTACTTTGACCCGACGGCACAGGCTTCGCTGAACGGGGTCGGCTACACAGGCAGCGAAGTTTACGCGAATGGGAGCCATCGATCCCCATTCAGTACGAATTGGGGCAACTTCGGCCCGCGCCTCGCTGCCACCTGGCAGCCCGTTCACCATTTTGTGGTTCGCGGGGGCGGCGGCATTTACTACGGCCCAAGCACAGAGATGGTAGCCGGTCCGGTGCAGGACAGCGACGGCTTCGCTTCGGTCACAAACTGGAACTCCACCTGCTACAACGCAGACGGCAACACGGCGCTCAACGGCTCAGGCCTGTGCGCCCATGCCGCGCCGGGTAGTCCGGCCCCTAGCGCCACAGGGCCCTACTCGCTCAGCAATCCGTTTCCCGGCGGCGTGGTGCCGGTTCTCGGCGCTTCTGCCACGAACCTGGGTACGGTTCTCAATACCGTGCTGCGGCATCAGCGCACGCAAACGACTTATAACTTCAACTTCGGCCTGGAGTACCAGCTCCCACACGACTATGTCCTGAGCGCCGCTTATGTGGGCAGCCGCGGCCTTTTTCTGCCGCTCGGCACAGTGGATTTCAACCAACTAACGCTTTCCACCATCGGCGCTTACGGGTCCGCGCTGATCAACAGCACGGCGGCGAACAGCTTCGCGAGCCTCCTGCCGAGCACCAATGCGAACTACGGCTCGCCAACGGTGCCGCTGTTTGTCGCACTGGAGCCATACCCGCAGTTCGGCAACGGCAATTACGGGACCGGCAACGGCATCATCGTGCACGGCTACGCGGGCGGCGACTCGGAGTACAGTTCGCTGCAGGCCAAGGTGCAAAAGCGGCTGACGCACCACTTCACCGCGCTGGCATCCTTTACCTGGGCTAAATTGATGACCGATGACGGCAACCCGCCGCTCACCTTTGTGGGCACGCACGCGGGTGCGCCGCAGGACTGGCGCGATCTTTCCCTGGAGCACTCCATCAGCCCGCAGGATGTGAAGTACCAGTTCACCGGCCAGGCCTCCTACGACCTGCCGTTCGGGCACGACCGGGCCCGGTCGCTGCATGGGACGGCCGATGCCTTGTTAGGCGAATGGACGGTCAACGCCATCGCCTATGCAAGCACCGGTGTCCCCATCAATGCGCCGCTCTCCGGCATCACGCCCTCCTTTTTCGCGCAGCGTTCAAACCTACTTTGCGATCCGGGCCGCCACGCCCCGCACACAACCCAGCAGTGGTTCAGTCCAGACTGCTTCGCCCTGCCGGCGACTCCGTTCGTGGCTGGCAGCGCGCCCGCATATCTGGATCACGTCCGAACCGACGGCGCGAAGGATGTGGACCTGACCCTCGGCAAAGCCTTCCAGTTTGAAGGCAGCAAGCGCGTGCGGCTGGATGTGTCCTCCTACAACATCGCAAACCGGCCGCAGTTCGCCGCCCCGATCTTTCCGGCCATTCAAAATCTGGCGGCTGACCCGGCGACCTATGGACCTCAGTTTGGGGTCATCACGGCGGATGTAAACACGCCCCGGCAGTTCCAATTTTCGTCGAGGTTTACCTTCTAACATCGCCCTGGCTCGGAGCCGATCGTGTCGCTTTCCTCCGGGCCCGAGTTTACAATCCGCTCCTCGCAAGGGTGGGCATGGTCGTGCGGTCATGGGGAGCATGGCTCGGCCTCGCCGGGCGCAGCAGGTGGAACTGCTTCCGCTGCCCAGGCGCGAGAAGAGCAGCGCGGGCGCGCTCCATTTCGACGGCGGCGTCCCACTTGCCTTCGAGGGTTTCGCGGAAGCTCGGCTCAAGCGAGCGCAAACGCACGTGACCTGCCCATGTCTCAACCATTCATCATGGGAGATTCTGGCCGGACGTTGATTAAAGGGGTTTGCGGTAGTTGGTAGCGCCATCGGGGATCGAACCCGAACTCTTCGCCTTGAGAGGGCGACGTGTTAACCAGTTACACCATGGCGCCGCAAGGGGCAGGGAAGCTGCGGAGCAGGGCTCTCGACAGCTCACCGGCTCTTCAACAGTCTAGCAGAATCATCCGTGCAGATAGGGGCCACAGCTGGCGCCCGGGAGCAAGCCTCACTCCTGTTTCGCCCCCAGCTCGCCCCACCGCACATACAGCGCGTCGATCGCCTCCTGCGCTGTCGCAGCCTCCTCCAAAGCCTTCGCCAGCCGCTCGGCATCGGTCGCTACCGCCGGGTCTTCCACCAGCGCGTACTTGCCCGCGAGCACCGCTTCCGCTTCCTCCAG
>CAXTYP010000026.1:0-15150 GCA_964248435.1 uncultured Acidobacteriaceae bacterium
GTCACCCTCGACTTCAAAATCGGCAAGTAGGGAAGGAAGTCCTCAATTGGCTTCCCGCCTTGCGCGTATGAGCCTTGCACGTCGCACTTCCAACCCATATCTCAGCCGTTCAAAGCTGCAACAGCTCCCGGACCAGCGCGTCGGCCTCGGCCAACTGCTCCGCGACGGCGGTCCGCACGTAGGCCCGCCGTCGCGCCAGGCTTGCGTTGCGTTCCAGCCGGGCCCCGTCGACCGCATCCTGGGCGCGAGCGTGCGCCAGGGCACCCACAGCAGCCAGGCGCGCATGCACCGGATCGGCCGGGTTATAGCGTGGGAATGGCACCTCGAGCAGCTTTTTCTCAATATCGCGCTCGCCCAGCAGGCCCATGGACTGAAACGGCTTGATCGCCTCGTTCACACTTTCCGAGTTCAGCATCGCTGTCAGGTAATGCGCTTCTTCGGGTCCTTCAAAGGCAGCCCAATACAGCTTGTGTTCCACCACGAAACGCATCGGTAGCGCCTGCCGGTCGCAGTACGTAGCCGACACATTCGTTCCCGCAGCGTTGTAAAGCACCAGGTGCCGGTGCGCGGGCGATTGTGCCGTCAGCTTGCCGGAGTAGTCGAGCCACTCCGTCGCAGTTTGACGCACCTTGCCGCCCCGGTGCTTCTCCCACAGTGCATCCACCCGCTCCATCCAGCCGGCTGCATCGCGAAATCCTTTGCGTTGCAACGCCTGTGCCGTCACCGTGTAATAGCGCCCGTTCGACTCCTCCAGCGGCAGCACCACAGGGGTCGGCGGTAGCAGCACAAACGGCAGCACATGCCGCGAGAGCGCGGTCGAAAACAGGAATTGCCCTTCCACGCTGCCGCGCATGCGCAGCTCCTTGTACGGTGCTTTCGCTTCGCGGGCGTTTTCCTCATCCGTCCGGCACGGGTACAGCCGCTCCGGGTCTGGCGTCCCCTCCAATCCATCGACTGTCACGAAGTAGAAGTTCCGGGGAACAAGAGTGGCTCCCTGCCTGAATGCCTTCGCGTACACGCCGGAGCGGCTTTCTCCAGCCGCGCCAATTTCCGTTGACAGCGCCGACCGGCTGCCCAGCCAAATGACGCTTGCCTGCTTTCCGACCACCGTGAACCGCTCCGCCACCTGGGCCCACGGCGCATCCCGCTGCGGCAGCCGCGCTGTCCATACCTGCGCCGGCATCGCCTCGCTCGCCGCGCCTATTTGCTTGGTACCCTCAGCGAACAACACGCACGAGGGCACGTTGAACAGGGGAGCGACACCCCGCAGGTCCCAGTAGCCCGTGAGCTTGAAGTCCGCCGTGTACTTCCGCTGGATCAGATTTTGATGCTGGTCCGCCGACAGCACGCTGCGCGGCATGACAAACGCGAGCTTGCCTCCGGGCTTGGCGAAGCTATGCATGGAGTGCGCCAGAAACACCGTCGCCAGCTCCATTTGCGTAAACAGCTTTTGCGACTTGGGCGCGATCTTATAAGTTTCCACCGCGCGCTTTTTGATCTCCTTCTGGTACTCGGGGTCCGTGACATACCGGTACGCCACCCACGGCGGATTGCCCAGGATCACGTCGAACTGGTACCGCAGCAGCGCCGGACGGTAGCTGTTGCGGATCACAAACGACCAGATTGAGTTCTGCTTGTCCCGGATCAGCTCGCTCAGGTCGTCCGTAAACCGCCACAAGGCATCGACCACCTGATCCCGCTGCGGCAGCTTTCGAGCGCCGGTACGGCCCTGCGGAGATAGGTATCCAGCCGCTCGCGCGTTTCTCGCCCTGTCGATGCGTGCTCCTCCGCGACCCGCGTCGATCCGGCGATGGCGTCATCGAACAGGTCGGACTCACCCAGCATGACCTGAGGCAGGGTAAACATACGTTCATCCCGGCGCGGGCCAAACGTAATCTCCAGTCCATCGATCTGCTCGAACAGCTTCCGTTCCACCTCTCGCGGCAGAAACAGTGAATCGGCCAGGTACACGGGGATCTGCACCGGACGCTTGGCTGCGCTCACCAGCGGACCCAGCGCCAGTACGTAATTCGCACGCGCGATCGTCACGGCTACCGGGTGGATGTCAATTCCTTTTACGTTTGCCAGAACACTGCCCAGCTGCTCGCGCGCGGGCTGCTCCGGGTTGCTGTCGACAAAGTGGTGAATGGCGGCCCGCAGAAAACTGCCCGACCCGCAGCTCGGGTCCAGCACACTGCTGTAACCCTTAGCCGGCAGCATCTCCGCCGCGATCCGCTCGCACAGCCAGTCCGGTGTGTAGTACTCGCCCAAGTCGTGCCGGTCTTTCGGGTCGATCAGCTGCTGGTACACGCCCTTCAACATATCTTCGCGCATGCGCGACAGATTGTAGGTCAACAAGGTGTCAAGCACCCGCTCCCACGCAGGCGCGAGGATCGGCTCGACGTCAGGCCCGGCGATCCAGTGAAAGAAATCCTTGTCCGCCAGGTTGGCCAGGTTCTTCGCCTGGAAAAACTCGCCGGAAAACACACGAGCTGCCTCAACCCGCAACGGCTGATTGGTTTTTCCACCCGAAAGCGCGGCCCACACCATCAGCCGCGCAATGCTGACCAGCCACGTATGACGGAGAAAGAGCTCGTCGTTTTCTGAAAGAGCTTCCCCTGTTTCGTCGTCGCGCTTCGGCTCTGTCGACTCACTCAGCTGGCCGTACGTGATCGTCAGGTACTTGCGCCAGGTTTCAAAAGCCAGCATCGCTTCCGGGTGTCGCCGGCCCTCGGTCCATGCCTTGCGCAAGGCAGCGAGGCTGACCCCGAACAGCGTGCTCGTCGAGCCGAAGTCGTACTGTACATTCTCCGACGTCGGCTCAATGTTGACGCCCCTGAACAAAAACAAGTCGAGCCAGCGATAAAAGTCACCAAGCGTGTCTTCGTCGAGCTGGATCTCCCTCCGGAGCTCAAGGCTGATGTTCTCCGGCAGCAGCGACGCACCGTGCAGCAAGACCGGCCGGTAGATACGCCAGACGATTCCGTCGGTTGCCACGGCGTCCAGAAAGCGGTGCGCGCCGGACTCGCCTTGCCAGATACCCGCGACATACTCCCGCAACTGCCGCTCCGCTTCCTTGAGCGTGTGCTTCAAGTTCTTTTCAAACTCGACCACCGCGGAGCCGTAAACCGTATCGGCGCTTCCGCGCTTCTCGCGGCCGGCCATCTGGATACGTAACGATGTTTCCGCGCCCTGTGAGTACAACGAAACTTCACGGGTGTGGCTGAATAAAGTGCCCAGCAGCGCACTGAAGCGTTCGCGCTTGCCGATCTCGCTGGAAGTATTTGCCATGTCGCGGAGATAGTTGCGAAGTGTCTGGGCCGTGGCGCTGGTGAGGGAGGTCTGCGAGGTCATCTGCAACGAAGGTTAGCAGAGCTCTTCCTGCTTCCCGGGAGCAGGACGCGGACCTGCAACAAACAATGCAAACAAAAAGCGCCACCCTTGCGGGTGGCGCTTTCTGTTGTTGCTTAGCTGCCGGCTTACTGCCGCTTCCAGTTCATCAGGTCGCCCAGGGTCGTGGTTGAGCTCGATACGGGAGCCTTGTAGGCCTCCACATCCGCGCGGCTGCCCTCGTCCCCGATCGCACGGAGACTCAGGCCGACCTTTTTCTCTTCGGCGTTCATCTTGATGATCTTGAACTCGTGCTCCTGCCCGGCTTCAAGCGCGACCGGCGACCCGCTCGCGTCCGTCGCTTCCGACACGTGGCACAAGCCCTCGACCCCTTCGGCAATCTCAACAAACGCGCCGAACTGGGCTGTGCGCAGAACCTTGCCCTTCACCACATCGCCGGCGCGATGCTGCGCAAAGAAGGTTTCCCACACATCCGGCTCCAGCTGCTTGATGCCAAGCGACAGGCGCCGATTTTCAGGTTCGACCCCGAGCACCACCGCGCGCAGCTTTTCGCCCTTCTTCAGCACTTCCGAAGGATGCTTCACGCGCTTGGTCCAGCTCAGGTTCGAGACGTGCACCAGTCCGTCGATGCCGTCCTCGATCTCGATGAAGGCCCCGAAGTCCGTCAGGTTGCGCACACGGCCTTCGACCACGGCACCGGTCGGGTAACGGTCCGACAGGTTTTCCCACGGATTTTCCTGCAGCTGCTTCATGCCGAGCGAGATGCGACGATCACTCGGATTCACGCTGATGACCAAAGTTTCGACCTCGTCGCCGGGCTTCAGCATCTTCGAGGGATGCTTCATGCGCTTGGACCAGGTCATCTCGGACACATGGACCAGGCCTTCGATGCCCTGCTCGAGCTCCACAAACGCACCGTAGTCGGTGACCGACAGAACGCGGCCGCGAACGCGCGCGCCCACCGGGTAACGTTCCACCGCGTCGAGCCACGGGTCAGGGGTCAACTGCTTGAAGCCGAGCGACACCCGCTGCTTGTCCTTGTCGAACTTAAGCACCTTTACCTGGATCTCATCACCGACGTTGACCAGGTCGCGCGGGTGCGTCAGCCGGCCCCAGCTCATGTCCGTGATATGAAGCAGGCCGTCCAGGCCGCCCATGTCGACGAAAGCACCATAATCCGTCAGGTTCTTGACTACCCCGGTGAGGATCGTGCCTTCTTCCAGCTGCTCCAGGGTTTCGCCACGCTTCGCGTTCTGCTCTTCTTCGAGCAGCTCCTTGCGCGAAACCACCACATTGCCGCGTTTCTTGTTGAGCTTGATGATGCGGACCTGGATCTGTGTCCCGATATAAGCGTCCAGATTGCGGACCGGGCGAATCTCCAGCTGCGAGCCCGGCAGGAACGCCTTGATGCCGACATCAACCGTCACGCCACCCTTAACACGGCCCAGAACAGTACCGGTCACCGGCGTCTTGTCGTTGGCGGCCTTTTCAATCGCATCCCAAACACGGTGGCGCAGAGCCTTGTCATAGCTCAGCAGGTAGCCGCCTTCGGCTTCTTCCCGCTCAACAACGACCTCGACGGTATCGCCGGGGTTCAGCTTGGACACGCTGTTGTGGTCCAGCACCTGCTCGAGCGGAATGCGTCCTTCGCTCTTAAGTCCCACATCGACAACCACTTCCTTGTCGGTGAGCTTCACCACAGTGCCGGTCACAATGTTGTCGTCAAACTGCAGGGCAGCGGCTTCCGCTGCCTGCTCGCGATCAAAGCTTTCAAGCGCAGCTGCAAAATCTGTGAAGTCGTCATCCGCCGAAGTTTCCAAACCGGCAGCTTCGGAGGTGTTCTGTTCAGGCTGGAGCACGGCGGTTGCCTGAATCGCGACAACTTCCGGGTTGGGGGTGGATTCGTGCGACGGAGCGGCTAGCTCGGTCGAAATGGGTTCAAGGGTTTCGAGTTCGGTGTTCAGAGGATTGTTCTCGGCGTAAGTAGGATAAGGGGCGTCGGCCATAACAGTTTGTTCCGGGGAATCGTGCTGGGGTCACGCGGCAACGGTTGCCTGAGGTCTGCGTATCACAAGCCGGCCGCTCTAGAACTTAGATACAGCAGGTGCTCATCTGGATGCGAGGGACCGACTGGACCTGCCGGCTGCCGGAGAAGGCGAGTGGAACCGTAAAGCCCAGGTGCGGCTAAACAGTTCGGGCTCGAGGTCGTGCCGGAGTTTGGAGGGAGGCGAACGCTCACAGCGAATGCGTGATGCGCAGGCAAAAGCCCGCTGCTAAAACTATAGGTGGGCCGTCCGGGGAGTGTCAACGAGCCAAGCCGGCTTTCATGCAATTGCAATCAATGTTTGCAGGCAAAGATCCAGCTCCCCTCCACGTTGGAGGAAAGGGAACAGCACCAGCGGAAACGGGGAGCCCCCCAAATCATGTCGCCCCTCGCAGGAAGCTTACTCCCAGGCCTGCTTCAAGCGGTGCCAGGTCTTTGAGACTCGCCGCGCGCGGAAGCTGCAATGCCCCCGCCGGAGTGGCTGTGGGCAGAGCTCCCTTTATGCCCTGGTAAGTTGCAGGATGCCCTGCATCGAAAGACGGAACAGAAGAATCGGAGGACGTCCCGAGCTGCCGGTCCAGCAACTCGCGTACGACCCATGGATGGAGTGGCTTTGAAAGCAGAAAGCCCTGCACCATATCGCACCGGTACTCGCGTAAACGCTCCAGCTCTTCGCGCGACTCCACCCCTTCGGCTACGATTTTCATCTTCAACTTGGCGGCAAGATCGATCACCGACTGCACGATCTGGGCGCGCCGGGAATCGTGATGGAGGTGCCGCACAAAGCTTTGGTCGATCTTGAGCACGTCAAACGGCAGCTGAAGCATGTAGCTGAGCGATGAGTAGCCAGTGCCGAAATCGTCGAGCGAGATGCCGACCCCCAATGCCCGGAGACTCCGGAGCAGGCGTTCCACGTTGTCGAACCCGCTCAACAGTACGGTTTCCGTCACCTCCAGCTTGAGCAAAGACGGACTCAGTCCGGTTTCGGCGAGCACATCCTGCACATTCTGGAGCAGCCCCGGCTGGGCAAACTGGTGCGCCGACACATTCACGCTGACACTCAGGGCGCTTCCATAGAGCCGGTTCCAGCCGCTGCACTGCGCGCATGCCTTGGACAAAACCTGCCGCCCCAGCTCAACCACCAGTCCAGTATCTTCGGCCAGCGGCACAAACTCCGCCGGGGAGACCCAGCCATGCTCTAGATGTCGCCAGCGAGCGAGTGCCTCGAAACCGGCGATCTGGTTCCTTTCCAAGCTGTAGATAGGTTGGTAAAAGACCTCAATCCGCTGCTCGTCGATCGCCGTTCGAAGATCCGTGTAAAGCCGGTGCTTGTTGCGTACCGCAGCGAGCATCTCGGGCGCAAATACCTGTACCTGGTCTCTTCCCAGCCGTTTGGCGCGATACATGGCACAGTTCGCGGCCTGCAAAAGAATCGCGGCATCGGCGCCTGCCGTTCCGGTCGCAACCCCCGCGCTTCCGGTCATGTACAGCACGCGTTCGCCCACGGCGATCGGTTGCCTTAGAAAGGCAAGCACCTCTTCTGCCAGCAAGCGGGCTCTTTCTTCAGTGACTGCGTCAAGCAGGATCACGAACTCGTCCCCGCCAGAGCGCCCCAGCAGGTCTCCTTCTCGCACTTTTGAACCGAGCAGACGGGCGACCTGCTGAATCATAAGATCGCCGAAGGGGTATCCGAGACCATCGTTGATCAGCTGAAAGCGGTCGACATCGATAAAGAGAACGCCTGCCCCCACATTTTTCCCGGTGCTCTGCTGAAGGCGTTCGGCCAGATCGATCTCAAAACGTTGTCGGTTCGGAAGGCCCGTCAGAACGTCGTGGTGCGCTGCATACTCCAGGCGGGCGTGGAACTTTTGCATCTGCCACTCACGCACGCTGGTGCGGGCGGCTGAAAGCGCAAACGCGCAAAGCAAGGCGGCCCCGCCCACACGGGGACGGTGAAATGCCAGGATCGCCGCCGCGGCAAAAGACATCGCAGTAAGACAGTGGGCGCTGATCCCGTGCAGATGGGTTGGATCGGGGAACCGCGCCCTGCCGGGCAGGACGGTTCGTTCCGCATGGTCGGGCCAGGTCGCCAGCATGGCGAACAAGGAGAACGGTGCCGTCCAGCAAACATCAATCAGCGTGCCCGTTGTCAAACCACGAGCCTGCCCCAGGTAGCCGAGCACAGAGAAAACGGCATAAAAGATGGAAAACAAAGCGAGTTTGCGATAAAAGACCTGCCCAGGACCGGCACTTGCCATCGAGTAGCGGAGAACACAGGAGAGCAGCAGCGCGATGCTTTGCACGCTGTAGGCCACGGGGAGGCTGACAAGGGCGGGGCTGGCGAAGGCCAGCGCAAAAAGGGTCGTAAAAAACAAGGCCGCCTGCCCAATGTCCAGCCAGCTCACCGCATCCTGCCGCGACGATTGAGGCAGCTGAAAAGCTGCAACCAGCAGCGGAAAAGGAAACACCAGCCACAGCGCATCGCTGGCCCATTCCGGCACCCCGCTGGCCGGGACGAGCAGCGCTAAGGAGTATAGAACCTGTGCAACGGCCCAAAGCGCAAAGGTAAGCGCCAGCTTGAACCAGGGTTCCGCACGCCCTCGCATCCGGGCTTCCCGGGCTTTGAATAGGCAAATGCCCGCGGTCAACAGCGGAATTGCAATCTGCACCCCGTTCGACAGGCCGACAGCATGCGCTGAGAACAACGTGAGCAGATGGAGGACCTGCCCGCCGGCCGCACATGCAAAAATAGCCTTGGATGCTCTGCTCAGTGGGTCCTCGCGCTGCCGACATGCAGGGGTTCTCTCAGATAGCGGTGCTTCGCTTCTATCGGCACCTTTGCCCTTTTTGTTCAGCTAAATCTTTCAAATCTTTCGATCCCTAAGCTGATACGGGCTGCCGAGGCTTGAATCCTGGAGCCAAAATGATCTGGCGAGGCAATCCGGCAGGCAAACTTTCTACCTACCGCATTTTCACTTTTGACCCCAACCCGACGCGCGGGAAAGCGCGAAACGATCTGGAACGAGCCGCAGGACGGCTGTAATGCGCTTGGCGGGATTCCCCTGTTCACCATGGGCGAAAGCCGGTCCTCGCACCCCGGGCTTCCAGAGTGGTGCGGACCAGAGTCGCCAATGAGAACGGCTGAGCCTTCCACTGCGACGTGAATGGAAAGCATTCTGGAGTCCCGTAAAGAGCTTTTCGTCTCCCTGAGAACTTGGCGGGAGTGATCGCGGCCCTTCCGAAGAGCAAGAAAAGCAGGATGGAAAAGATCGTCACCAAGTACGCGCGCCAGCTGCCGGAAGGAGACATGCGCCGTGTGTTCGCGGACACAGTAGGCAGGTTTCATAGTGATGCCATGTTGTACTCCGAAGAGGGCTGGAAGAAAGGTGGGGCACCGACCATTGATGCCCGGGGTATGTCGGATGGAACGCTACGTTTCCTGGCGATTCTTACGGCATTGCTGACAAGGCCTGAAGGAAGCCTGCTCGTCGTAGAAGAAGTTGACAACGGGCTGCATCCATCCCGTGCCCATCTTCTTCTTGGGATGCTGCGAGAAGTTGGAGAGCAAAGGGAGATCGATGTTCTTGTCACGACACACAATCCAGCGTTGATGAATGCCATGGGGCCGGAGATGGTGCCGTTTATTACGGTCGCTCACAGAAACCTGGAAAGTGGAGCGAGTGAGCTGACTCTTCTAGAGGATTTGGAAACTTTGCCGAAGCTGCTCGCGCAAGGTTCGGTGGGCACCTTGTCCAGCCAAGGTGCCATTGAAAAGAGTTTCGGAAGCATGTCGCGACGCGAGCCGCAGCTGGCCTTTTCGCGTGGCTAGACGAGTGGTGGTCCTGGATACTTCGATTTACTGCTGTTGGCTGCGAGTGCCGGGCAAGGAGACTGCCGGTTCGGGTAAGGGGAGTTGGGATCACGCTCGTACGGATGAGGCGATCCAGCGGGAAATCAATGCAGGCTCAACGCTTGTTTTACCGTTGGCGACGTTGATCGAGACAGGGAACCACATTGCGAAAGCCCCAAGTGCTCGCTACAAGACAGCCTTGGCCCTTGCCGAAAACTTGAAAAAAGCAGCAGCTGCCCTTACGCAATGGGCTGCGTTTACCCAGCAGACAGAGCTGTGGAAGCCTGACGCGCTCCATGCTTTGTCGGAAGCATGGCCGAATCAGGCCGCGGCCGGTCTTTCGCTCGGCGATGCGACGATCGGGAGTGTCGCTGATTTTTACTCTCGAACCGGCTATGAGGTGTACGTGCTGACGGCGGATCAGGGCTTACAGGAGCACGTGTGCAAGGCAACCCTGAGGGAGCCGAGACGAAGAAAGCTTCGTCGCTCCGAGGTTGATGGAAAGCGCAAGGGCAAGCGGTCCTGAGCTAAAGCGTGGTTCGGCCTGATACCAAGGCTCGGCCCTCTCGTGAGGCGGACGGGCTGGAGATGCTGTTTGTTGCGGCGTATTGGCTGCGGTTTGTGCTGGCCCATGCTGATGCCCGTTCCCGCCGGGCGCTGGATCAGTTGTTTTAATGATGCGGATGCCCCCTCCTGCGGCGACTTGCGCTAGCGGCTAGCGCGCCTTGCATTTTGTGATCGGAACTTCCTGGAGCGTGCGGGGTGGTCGGGGCATCGGACACGCAGGGAAGACCCTGCGAGGCGAGCGGATGCTGCGAGAGTATTTCGAGTTTGTGGGGCAGGTTTCGTCGTTTGGGCTGCGGGCCTTGCGCGACGTGTTGCGGCCGCCGCTCGAAGGGCAGCAGACGATGCGGCAGATCTGGAATATCGGGGTGGCATCGCTGCCGTTGATCCTGGCCTCGGGGCTGGCGCTGGGCGTGGTGATGACGCTGCACACGGAAAGCACGCTGGTGCAGTTTGGGGCGGGAGCCGAGATACCGACGTTTGAGTCGGAGGCGTTTTTCAACGAGATCGCGCCGCTGGTGACGGCGCTGCTGATGGCGGGGCGCGTGGGGGCGGGGATTGGGGCGGAGCTGGCGAATATGCGGGCGACGGAGCAGATCGACGCGATTGAAACGCTTTCGATCGACTCGTTCAAGCTGCTGGTGGTGACGCGGATCACGGCGTGCACGCTGATGCTGCCGGTGTTGACCACGTTTATGAATGCGATGGCGATGCTGGGTGGGTACTTGTCAGAGCGGGTGATGTCGCAGCTGAGCTGGCGGCTGTACCTGAGCCGGGCGTTTGACGGGGTGTTTGTAGCGAACCTGGTGCCGCCGACCTTGAAGACTGCGGTGTTTGGATTTTTGATCGGGACGGTGTCGTCGTACTACGGGTACACGATCAACCAGGGATCGGATGGGGTGCGGCGGGCGGCGACGAACAGCGTGGTGGTGTCGTCGCTGGCGGTGATCCTGGTGGATGTGCTGTTGGTGAAGTTAATTTTCTTTTTATTTCCAAGCCAGGCGATATGAGCGAGCACGGAAAAAAGGCAATCACGTTTGAGGATGTGTCGAAGGGCTTTGGGGGCCGGATGGTGCTGGACGGGTTGCGGTTCAGCGTCGAGGAGGGTGAAGCGCTGTGCATCCTGGGGCGCAGCGGCACGGGCAAAAGTGTGACGTTGAAGATGATGATCGGGCTGCTGGCGGCGGACCGCGGACAGGTGAAGGTAGAAGACCAGGATATGGGGACGCTGAAGCGGGCGGAGCTGGCGGGGGTGCGGCGGCACATGGGCTACATGTTTCAAAACGCGGCGTTGTTTGACTCGTTCAACCTGCACGAGAACCTGGCGTTGCCGCTGCGGCGGCTGGGGGGCAAGGGCAAGAGCGAGGAGGAGATCGAGGCGGCGGTGAAAAAGGCGCTGGGGCAGGTGGGGCTGGAAAACGACGGGGAAAAGATGCCGGCGGAGCTTTCAGGCGGGATGCAAAAGCGGGCGGGGTTGGCGAGGGCGCTGGCGCTGGAGCCGCGGATTCTGCTGGTGGATGAGCCGAGCAGTGGGCTGGACCGGATCACGGCGCAGGAGATTACGGACCTGCTGCACAAGGTGAAGAAAGAACAGCACACGACGATGGTGGTGGTGACGCATGATGTGCATGGGGCGCGGCAGCTGGGGGACAGGCTGGCGGTGCTGGACGGGGGCAAGCTGATTGGGTGGGGGACGCCTGAGGAGCTGGACCGAAGCGACAACGAGCTGGTGAAGCAGTTCACCGGGGAAAGGCAAACCTGATGCCTGCGACGCGGTTTGTGTGGATCGGCGTGTTTGTGATGGTGGCGGTGGTGTTGTTTGGCGCGGGGTTGTACTTGATCGGCAACCAGCACCGGGCGTTTTCGCACCGTGTGGATTTTTACACGGAGTTTGGGAATGTGAGCGGGATTGTGAAGGGCGCGCAGGTGCGTGTGGGGGGGATGGTGGCGGGGCAGGTGCAGGGGATCCAGATTCCGGGGAGTCCGGCGCACAAGTTTCGGATCGGGATGCAGGTGGATGAAAAGCTGCGGGGGCTGATTCGGAGTGATTCGGTGGTGTCGGTGGAAACGCAGGGGGTAGTGGGGGATGAGTTTCTGCTGATTCACACAGGGAGCGATGGGGAGCCGGAGGCAGAGCCCGGGGTGACGCTGGCGAGCAAGGAGCCGGTGGCGATGAGCAAGCTGCTGGAGCAGGCCGGGGGGATTATGACCCAGGTGAGCGGGACGATCACGGAGGTAGGTGGGACGATTCGGCAGGTGAATGGGACGCTGGGAGATGTGCAGCGCCGGATGGATGGGGCGCTGGGCTCGGTGACCCGGACGGTGAACAATGCGAACGGGCTGGTGAGCGATGTGCGGGGCGGCAAGGGAGCGGCGGGGGTGTTGCTGGCGGACCCCGCGACGGCGCAGCAGGTGCGGGAAGCGGTAGGGAATGCCCGGGATGCGACGGTGCAGCTGAAGGACGCGTCGGCGCAGGTGAACGGGATGTTGACGGAGGTGCAGCAGCGGCAGATGGTCGCGAAGGTGGACCAGACGATCGGGAATGCGCAGGGGGCGACGAAGCAGCTGGAGCAGGCATCGACCAGGGTGAACGGGACGATCGGGACGGCGCTGGCGCAGGACCAGTACGGGGAGAATGCCGGGACCAACCTGCAACAGAGCCTGACGAATGTGAACCTGGCGACGGGAAACCTGGCGGACGACACGGAAGCGTTGAAGCACGAGTTTTTCTTCAAGGGATTTTTCAAGCACCGGGGCTACAACAGCCTGAACGACCTGCCGGCGGGGAAGTACCGCAAGGGAAAGGTGCTGGGCAAGCTCAAAAAGGAGCGGGAATGGCTGCCGGCCTCGGGGCTGTTCCAGGCGGGGCCGAATGGGCGGGAAGAGCTGTCGGCGGATGGCCGGGCGCAGATCGATGGGGCTGTGAGCCGGCTGGGAGATTTGTACAGCGATCCGATCCTGGTGGAAGGGTACGCGGAGCAGGGGACGCCGGCGGATCTGCTTGTGGAGTCGCGCCGACGCGCGGTTCTGGTGCGGTCGTACCTGCAGCTGTACTTCCACGTGGAGCCGAAGGATACGGGGGTGGTGGCGCTGAGCGCGACGCCGCCGGAAGGGTCGGGGAAGACGAGCTGGAGCGGGGTGTGCCTGGTGCGGCTGGTGGGCGGGAAGTAGAGGCCCGCGATACCGGTCCGTCCAACGGCCCGCGACACCGGTCCGTCCAACGGCCAAACCGCCTGCGCGGCTGGCGCCCACTTCGTGGGGTGTGTACTTTGAAGTCAAAAGCCTCCCTCATGGTTCTGAGGGAGGCTTTTGACTTCAGCGAGGACTCGTCCCGGGGGTCTTCTGGACGCAGCCACTGTGCTGAGAAGGCATCGGACTGGTCATCGGACTGGTTGCGGACTGGTTTGCGGGAACGGGCGAGCTGACCGTGCGCGTGGATGCCGGGAGTTACTTCAGCAGTGCTACCGCAAGTGCGAGGAGCGCGACAAACAGTGCCGCGCCGGGGAGGCCGTAGGCCAGGAGTTGCGTGGCTTGCAAGGCGGTTGTTGGTGGGCCTGGGTCCGGTTCGGCGATGGCGCTTGCCTCTTGGGCAAAGATGGACTGTTGCATGACCTGCCGGCTGGCCATGACTTGTTCAATCCCTGCCTGGAAGTGGCGCTGATGGATCCGTTTCGCGGAGTCGGGGATGGGCTCGGCCGCGGCGGACAGGGCTGCTTTCAGCACGGCGTTCTGGATGTCGCCGCCGCTGACTTCGTGTTGCTGGGCAAGGGCGTTGAAGTCGACGTCGGGAGCGAGCGGTGTCCGGGACGGATGGAGCTGTACTTTCCAGATTTCCACGCGTTCCGCTTCGCCCGGCAGCTCGAAAAGGACATGGGTGCGGATACGCCGTTCAAAGGCCGGATCGAAGTTGGCGGCAAGATTGGTGGCGAAGATGACCACCCCTGTGTACCTGTCCAACTCCTGCAGGAGCACATTGACAACGCTGTTTGACTCGCGCTGGGCGCCGCCGTCGACGGAGGTAGACCGGCGCGCTGCGATGGCATCGGCTTCGTCGAAGAAAAGGACGGCATCGCTTTCGCGTGCGTTACGAAAGATGGCTGCCACGTTTTTGGAAGTTTCACCCATCCACATGGATTCGAGTTCGGCATAGCGCACGACCAGAAGCTGGCGGCCGAGGGATTGCGCGATGGCCTCGGCGCAGATGGTTTTGCCGGTGCCTGGCGGCCCGGCGAAGTTGAAAGCTAGGCCGAGGCCAGTGGAATGGCGCTCGCCAAGACCCCAGCCCCGGAAGATCAGATCGTGCTGTGTGACCTGGGCCAGCGCTGTTTCAAGCGTGCGGCGAGTGTTGGGCGAAAGGATGACGTCTTTGAAGGTGCGGCGCGGTGCGACGGTTTCAACCGCGCGGCGGCCGGAAGAGCCGAAGAAACGTGAGAAAGGGGTGGGCGGCACAGGCTACACGCTACCGTGTCGGGGATTGGAAAGCAATGCGACTTGTGACCGTTTTCGGGCCTGGCCCGGGTGACCGCGGAAGAGATACGGGATGCTACAAGACGCGTGGGATCACTGACGAGAATGCGACTTATGGGGACTGATGCTTGCACGTGCGTCAACGCAGCTCTTCCTGCACGAACTCTGGCTCGCGTATGCGCCATCCCAACCCGAGTAGCCAACCCATAAAGATCAGCTCCACGGCGAAGATCGCTTTGAGAAATGGCAGATTTGCATCCGGCAACAGATAAATCGAAACGCTGTCGACAACCCAAGCCCAACCGTCAACGAAGAGCAGCCAGCCAAGCCATCGCGGGAGGTAAAACGAGCGAGCCATTAGCCATCCGGTCACGACAAGATGCAAACCGAAGAGAATCAATGACAGGCCCCATCCGGAGCGATAGGCTCCAACGAGTTCGGCAATCCGCGACGGAAGGGCGGTTGCAATGGTATGCCGCGAGTAGTCGGAAACGGCTACGAGTCGATAGATCAGCCCAAGATTCGAGATCGCAGCTAGCCACACCGCCGCATACACGAGTTGCAGAACAGACCCGAGCATAGCCAGCGCAGCATTGATTGGTCGCAACAGTGCGTAGAGCGCCCACGCCATGACCACGTCGCCAATCGCACTGACGACGTACGACAGCACCGCTGCAGCAAACAGGT
The DNA here is from genome assembly GCA_964248435.1 of uncultured Acidobacteriaceae bacterium. GTDB lineage: Bacteria > Acidobacteriota > Terriglobia > Terriglobales > Acidobacteriaceae > EB88. Next base: position 14,964 of record CAXTYP010000026.1, read on the forward strand.
GGGGGTGAGCCGTCAGGTTCTTCACGGTTTCAGTCGGGTCTGCGGATACCAACCTAGGCATGACATAGGCTTCAGCAAAGGTTACCGGATTCAGCAGATAGGTGAACCCAGCGACAAGAGCAGCTTGCTTCAGACTCAGCCCACGCGTCCACATTGTACTTTGGGAAATCTGCATCGTTTCCTCTCG
>CAXTYP010000027.1:0-15033 GCA_964248435.1 uncultured Acidobacteriaceae bacterium
CGGTGCGTGCCCGTGGGATTTGGAGGGAGCAAAGCCTGCGCGAAGTCGTGCGCGGCCCGCTGTTCGAGGCCCTGGTCCTTGCGCGTGGACCCGCTCGTATCAATCGCCAGGACAACGGAAAGCGGGACGCTGGTTTGTTTCTCAAACACGGCAATGGTTTGCGGCGTGTTGTTTTCCGTCAGCGCAAAGTTGCCTTTTTGGAGGTCGGCGACCGGGGCTCCATGGGCGTCGGTGACGCTGACAAATAAACTCACGAGCCGCACCTCCACCCGCAGGGTGGTTTCGCTATTCTGCCCCTGGGCGAAAGCAAGTGCCGCCGCGAGAACCGCGGCAAAGCCGGCGCTCAACACGGCACATCGGGCAAGGCGTTTCACGCGGCTGATCCGGGTTGCAGTTCGTCTGGAAAAGGCTCGCCATCGGCCCACACGGCGCCGTCGGCGAAGTGCTCCTTTTTCCAGATGGGCACGGTTTTCTTGAGCGTGTCGATGATCCAGCGGCAGGCGTCAAAAGCGGCCCCGCGATGGGCCGAAGCGACGGCGATCAGGACACTGGTTTCGCCGATCTCGAGCCGGCCCAGGCGATGGTGCAGCAGCGCGTCACGAATCGCGAAGCGCTCGCGCGCATCAGCCACCAGCTGCCGCATCTGGGCGAGCGCCATGGCTTCGTAGGCTTCGTACAGGAGATACTCCGTGTGCCGGCCGCGGGTGTTGTCGCGCACGATGCCGTCAAAGACCACCACCGCCCCGTCACTGCCGCTCTTGAGCTCGGCGACGGCGCGCTCCGTTTCAAGCCGGGCATGGGTCAGCAGCACCGCGTTGACTGGACCGGGCTCGACCAGTCCACCGCTGACCGGCGGCAACAAGGCTACTTCGTCATTCTCAGCGAGCGGGTCGTCGCGGTGGGCGTACTGCCGGTTGACCGCGACGGCAAGCCGGGGCCATAGCGCTTGAAGGCCAGGATCGGCCAGGTTCCGGAGGTGGTCGAGCAGCGTCCCGACGGTGAGCGGGCCGGCGCGGCCGTCCGACAGGGAGTCCAGTTCGAGCCATCGCTCCCCGGCGCCAAAACGCTCACGCAAGACCCCGAAAAGCAACACCCGCACCCGCATTTCTCAAGCATACCTTTCAGCCGCGGCCGTGTTTCCTGTTTCGGAACAGCTGACGCCGGTGTGGAGCGGCCCCTGCGAACGAACGATTGACAAAGGGCGGGGGCCGCCGCAGAATCGGTTATCGGCGCGTCTGTTTTCCTCAAAACAGCCCGGGCTCGGAAAGGCCCCTGATTGCAAGAAGTTCTTCAAACTGACTTCCCTGGACTCGAAAAGTTAGCGAGCGGCAAGGTGCGCGACCTTTATGCGGCCGGGGACGACCTGCTTCTCGTGGCGACCGATCGCATTTCAGCGTTCGACCATGTGCTGGGCAGCGGCATCCCGGGTAAAGGGACGATCCTGACGCAGCTGTCGCTGTTCTGGTTTGAGTTCCTGGAGCACACGGTTCCGAACCACCTGATCCTGACCGAGGCTGACGCTTACCCGCCCGAGCTGCTGCCATTTCGCGAGGTGTTGCGGCGCCGGTCGATGCTGGTCAAGCGCGCCCGGATGTTTCCCGTCGAGTGCGTGGTACGCGGTTACCTGTCGGGGTCGGGCTGGAAGGATTACCAGGCGACGGGCGCGCTGTGCGGCATCGCCCTGCCCCCCGGCCTGCGCGAAAGCGACCGGCTGCCCGAGCCGCTGTTTACGCCGGCCTCCAAGAGCCAGGGCGGCGAGCACGACGAAAACATCTCCTTTGCGGAGATGGTGGAGCGCATCGGTGCCGAGGATGCCGAAACACTGCGATCCCTCAGCATGGCGATCTACCGCAAGGCAGCCGAGCATGCGGAACAGTGCGGGTTGATCCTGGCCGATACCAAGTTCGAGTTCGGGCGCGTGGGCGATGTGATCCTGCTGGCCGACGAGGTCCTGACGCCGGACTCATCCCGGTTCTGGCCGAGCGAAGGATACCGGCCGGGCGGAGCCCAGCCCTCCTTCGACAAGCAGTTTGTGCGGGATTACCTCGAGGAGATCGGCTGGAACAAGCAGGCGCCTGCCCCGGCTCTGCCCGCTGATGTGGTCACGAAAACGCAGGCGAAGTACCTCCAAGCGTTCCGGCTGTTGACCGGCAAAACGCTTGCGCTTTAGGCAGGCGAAGCATGGGCCCGGTGACTGCGACGGACTGGGTGATTGTGGCGATCTTGCTGTTGTGCGTTGTGCAGGCGGCCCGACGCGGGATTTTTGTCGAGGCGTTTTCGCTGGCCGGCATCGTGGCCGGCATCGGCGTGGCGAGCTGGAACTACACGCGGCTGCTGCCGTGGTTTACCGGGTGGCTGCGGACGGGGGCTTTGGCGAATGCGGCGTCGTTTTTGTGCATCGCACTGCTGGTGATGGTGGCAGCAGGGGTTGTGGGGCGGGTGATTCGGTGGTCGATGCGATCGATCGGGCTGGGCTGGGCCGACCGCTTGCTGGGTGCGGTGTTTGGGCTGGTCAAGGGTGGCGTGCTGGTGACGCTTGGCGTGATGGTTTTGGTGGCGTTCTGGCCGGGGTCGCCATGGCTGCGGAACTCACGGCTGGGCCCGTACTTTGTAATGGCGGCGCGCGAGGGTACGCTCGGCACACCCGCCGGCTGGCGCGACCGGGTAGGGTTCGGAGCCAGGCTGCTCAAGGAACACTCGGGCGGGTGGGTGCGGTAGCAGGGTAGCAAACAGAAAGTGAGAGCTGCGTGAAACGCGAACTGGATTCCCTGGTGGCACAGATGTACGCGGGCGGTATTACCTATGCCGAAGGCGTACGCGAGTTCAAAAAACGCTTCCTGCTGGAAGTGCTGGCGGCTCATCGCGGCAACCAGTGCAAGGCGGCCAAGGACCTCCGGGTACATCGCAACACGCTCAATCGCATGATGACCGAGCTGGCGATTGATCCGGGCGAAATGCGTGCCGAGGTGAAACGACCGCCCCGCTCGGCCAGTCCAACCCTGCAGATGAAGCGCACGGGCAGCGGGCAAAGCTAGCCCGGCCCTTGCTCTCCAGTACCCTGATAGGGATGACTTCTACTTTCCATGCTGCGTCGCAGGTCCACATCCAGCCGGGCTTCCGCTGGGACGGGCAGGGTGCCTACCTGTTCGATATCGACGGAACCCTGCTGCGCTCTCGTGACCGGGTGCACTACGATTCGTTTTTCGCGGCGGTGGAACACGTGCTCGGCTGCCCTCTGGTGCTTGATGGAGTGGTGCTGCACGGCAACACGGACCCTGGCATCCTGCGGGATGCGTTTCGGGTTGCCGGCAAAGATGACGCGAGTTGGCGACCGCAGGTTCCGGCCATCTTTGACCATATGAGCCAGGGCGTCTCCGCGCGGCAGGGCGAAATGGACCTCCTTGTCATGCCGGGGGTGGAAGCGACGCTTGCGCACCTGCAGGCCCGGGGTGCGGCTTTGGGGGTCGCGACCGGCAATATTGAAACGATCGGCTGGATCAAGGTCGCGGTGGCCGGGCTGCGCGACTGGTTTACCTTTGGCGGCTTCAGCGACAGCTACGAGGTGCGCTCGGACATGATTCGCAATGCACTGACCATGGCTCACAAGGCAGCAGGCCCCGGCGCGACGGTGTGCGTGGTGGGCGACACGGTGCACGACGTCACCGCGGCACGGGTGCACGGGCTGCCGACCATCGCGGTCGCTACCGGCAACTACAGCTTTGAAGAGCTGATGGAAGCCGAACCCGAGGTTTGCGCGACCTCGCTTGACGCCCTGCTGGCCTACCCGGCGAGCGAGGCGCAGTGAAGATGCGCCGACTGGAGGCCGTTTTCGCCGGAATACTTCTTTGTGCCTCCAGTGCCGTGTGCGCCGATGGGCAGCAGGCGGTTGCACCGCAGCCGGGGGCAGGGGCGACGCCGCCAGCCGTAGTTGTAAGCCAGCACAACCGCGACCGGGCGCAAAAAGCCTTTGTGGAGGGGGCAAGGGCCGTTGACGGCAAGGACCTCCATGGAGCTGTTGCGGCGTTTACGCGCGCGGTCTCGCTCAATCCGTCGGACGCGAATTATGACGCGGCCCTCGCGATCGCACGGGACAACCTGGCAACGCAGCTGGTGCAGGAAGGGCTCAAGGCGCGCCTGGCCGGCGACGAAACGACTTTTCACGCGCGCCTGGTCGAGGCTGCTGCGCTCGACAGCCACAACCCCCTCGTGCTGGAACACGCGAAAGACCTGGCCGGGGGAGCCGCGCCCGAGCCGGCGGTGCTGGACCCGGTCCGGGATAATGTGGCACCGCCGGTCGAACTCGAACCCGCGGGTGGGACCCACAGTTTTCACCTGAAAGCGCCCAAAGGGGAGTTGCTGCGGCAGGTGCTCATTGCTTATGGAGTGGTGCCGACGATCGACAGCTCGTTTGAGGGTGCCGGTGCAGCCGCCGGGCCGGTGTCGCTGGACCTGGACGACGTCACCTGGACCCAGGCCGAGCAGGCAGCGGAGCTGGCCACCGGTACCTTTGTGGTGCCGCTCGACCCCACGCGCGCGCTCGTAGCGCTGGACACCAAGGAAAACCGAGCCAAATATGAGCGGCTCGCGATGGAAACCGTATACCTGCCGGGGTTAACGGTCCCCGAGCTGAACGACATGGCGAATATCGCGCGTACAGTGTTTGAAGCCTCGCAGATTAGCCTGCAGGAGTCGAAAAATACGCTGACCCTGCGTGCCCCCGAGCGCCGGATGCGGGCTTTTAACTTTGAAGTGAACGAGCTGCTCGCCGGGCGCAGTGAAACCATGCTTGATGTGGATATTTACGAGGTGCAAACGGAGCTCACGGGCAACGAGGGGGTGCAGCTGCCGCAGACAAGCACCGTGTTCAACCTGACCTCCGAAGTGAACAGCCTGATCAAGAACAATCCATCGCTGGTGCAGGAGATCATCTCGTCCGGCCTGGCAAGCCCCGGCAACGTGGGCGAAATCGCCATCGCGCTGATCGCATCCGGGCAGGCCGGTTCCAGCGTGCTGTCGCAACCATTCGCCTACTTTGGCGGCGGCCTGACCACCACAGCACTGACGCTGACGCAGGCCGAAGCCAACCTGCAGATGAACAGTTCTGACACGCGCATGCTGGACAAGCTCCAGCTGCGACTGGTGGACCAGGAGGAAGGAACGATCAAGATCGGCGAGCGTTACCCGATCGTGACCTCCTCCTATTCCAACCTGGCAACGGGCTCGACCAGCATCGCCGGCATCAACTCGGCGGGGCTTTCCAACACGCTTCAAAACCTGGGTATCAACCTGTCGGCGCTGAGCTCGGCTGCCAGCGCGGCCGTTCCGCAGGTGCAGTACCAGGACGTCGGGTTGAAGCTGACGGCGACCACGCGGGTGCAGCAAGGGCGAGAAATCTCGTTGAAACTGAAGCTCCAATTGTCGTCGCTCAGCGGGGCCACGCTGAACAGCAATCCCATCATCAACAATCGCGAAGCCGACTCCGACGTTACGGTGAAGCCGGGCGAGCGCACGGTGCTGGTCAGTCAGCTTTCAAACCAGGAAAGCGCGTCACTGATCGGGCTGCCGTTTTTGAGCGAGATTCCCGGGTTCGAATTCGGCACCAACACCCAAACAACAAAAACACGCGACAGCCTGGTGATCCTGCTGACACCGCACATCGTTCGGTTGAGCCACACGGAAGCGCAGGGCGCGATGGTGCGCTGGCCCACGCATTCGTAGAAACGGCCCGGCCGGTACTTCTGAAAGCGGCGATGCATAGAAAAGGTGGCTGCGGAGCGCCGGCTACTACGAACTTGCACGGGCCTGATCAATGGCTCCCGGTTCGCCACTGAAGCGCTTTTAAACCTGCGCTTTGGCCGCGATCGGAAACCGGCGGCCCATGCCGAAGGCCTTGGGGCTGACCTTGAGCACGGGCGCGGCCTGCTGGCGCTTGTACTCGCTGCGCTCCACCAGTTTGACCACGCGGGCGATCTCGCCGGGCTCCATATCCGTGTGCAGCGCGATCTGCTCCTCTGTCTCGTACTGCTCGATGTAAGCGGCGAGCGCGGGATCAAGATGGGCGTAGTCGGGCAGCGAGTCGGAATCGAGCTGGCCAGGGCGCAGCTCGGCCGAGGGCGGCTTGGTCAGGATGGCCTCGGGAATCAGCTCCCGCTCTCGATTCAGGTAGCGGCACAGCCGGTAGACTTCGGTTTTGAGCACGTCGCCGATCACCGCCAGCGCGCCCACCATGTCGCCGTACAGGGTGCAATAGCCGGTGGCCATCTCGCTTTTGTTGCCGGTGGTCAGCACCAGCGCATTCCACTTGTTTGAAAGCGCCATCAGCAGGGTGCCGCGGATGCGCGACTGGAGATTTTCTTCCGTCAGGTCGCTGGCCGCGCCGGCAAACAGCGGCCCGAGCGCCCGGTTGTACTCCGCGAACATGGGCGCGATGGGGACCAGTTCGAAGCGTATGCCTAGATTCGCGGCGAGCGTGCGGCTGTCGTCGATCGAGCCTGAAGATGAGTAGTCGCTGGGCATGCCGATGCCGGTGACGTTGGCCGCGCCAAGTGCTTCCACCGCGATCGCGGCGACCAGCGCGGAGTCGATACCACCGCTCAAGCCCAGCAGCACGCGCGAAAAACCGCATTTGCGCACGTAGTCGCGCACCCCCATGGCGAGCGCTTGGAAGACCAGCTCATCCTCGTCCTCCACAGCGGGGCGCAGGTCGCCGGTCTGTGTTTCGGTGTCGAACAAGATCAGGTCTTCAGCGCAGGACAGGGCCCGCGTGACCACTTCGCCCTTCGTGTTGAGCGCAAGGCTGCTGCCGTCGAATAGGAGGCTGTCGTTGCCGCCCACCTGGTTCACCATGACCACCGGCACACGGTAACGCCGTGCGAGCGCGGCCAGCATCCCTTCGCGAACGGCGCGCTTTCCGCGCCAAAACGGCGAAGCTGAGATGTTGAGCAGGACGGACGCACCGCCGGTCTCCATCAGCTCCTCGACCGGGTCCAGCCCGTAGCGGCGCGTTTCCCAAAAGCTCTTGTCGTTCCAGGCGTCCTCGCAGATGGTCAGCGCGACGCGCTCGCCGGCGATTTCGCAGAGACTTTGCGACGGGGCGGAAGCGAAATAGCGCTGCTCGTCGAAGACGTCGTAAAACGGAAGGAGCCGTTTATGCTGCAAAAACTCCACCCGTCCGTTTTGAACCAGGGCGGCGGAGTTGTACACATGTTTGCCGGAGTCAGCCGGCGCGGGCGTTGGCAGGCCGCAAACGATGGCTAAAGGCAGCGACTCTGTTTGGCGGGCCAGCTCATTGAGCACCTCGCCTGCACGCTGGATGAAAGCAGGTTTTTCCAGCAGGTCGGCCGGGGGATAGCCACAGATCGCCAGCTCGGGAAACAAAACAAGGTTAGCTCCGGCGGCAGCGGCGCGTTCAGCACAGGCAAGCAGGGTGCGCCCGTTCCCCTCAAAGTCGCCCACCGTGGGATTGATCTGGGCCAGCGCGATCTTCACAGCCTTAGTGTATCAACGCGCGCCACCGGATTCGCCCGGCAGGATCAGCTCATCCAGATCAAGAAACTGGCACAGGATTTCATCGTCGGAAGCCCGCATTTCGTCCATGGTCCCGAAGAAGCGTGCCTTGCCTTCGTGCAGAAAAAGCACGCGGTCGGCCAGCCGCTGCGCAAAGCGCATGTCATGCGTAACCACGATGCTGGTGAGGTGCAGTTGGTGCTTCAGCTTCTGGATGAGGTCGCCCATGAGCTTGGCAATCAAGGGGTCCACCATGGTGGTGGGCTCGTCGTAAAGAATGGCCTGCGGCTGGGCGGCCAGGGCGCGCGCGATCGCAACAGAGCGCTTCATGCCGGTCGAGAGTGCTGACGGCAAAACCTCCACAAGGGCACCCGTAACGCCGACCATTTCAAGCAGGCCGGAAACGATTTGCTGGATCTGGTCTTCGTCGAGACGCGTATTTTCGCGCAGGGGAAAGGCGACGTTTTCACGGACGGAAAGCGAATCAAACAGGGCACCGTTCTGAAAGACCATCGTGACTTTGCGGCGGATCGCCTGCATCTGCTCTTCGTTAAAGGCAGTGATGTCTTCGCCGGCGACCAGGATGCGCCCGGAATCGGGCTTGTAGAAACCCATCAGTTGCTGCAACGAGACCGACTTGCCGACGCCCGAGCGGCCCAGGATGCACATGGTTTCCCCGGCGTTGATGAAAAAGCTCACGTCCTTCAAAACGTGAAAGTCGCCGAAGGATTTAGACACGTGTTCAAAGGCGATATAGGGGTGCTGTTCTTTCTCGCCGGAATCGTGCTTCTCGGTTTCTTCGCGCACCTCTTCATCCGAGGGCACAGGCTCATCGGCCAGCTTTTCAATGTATTCAAAGCCTTCGGGCAGGTTCTCGAGATCGGGTTTTTCGTGCTGTTCGGGCTCGTCAGTCATGCCGGGTTGTGAGGTCTCCCTGGTAGATGCGCGCAGTTGGGAGGGAAACATCGGGGAAGTTTCCGGCGGTCAATGCGCTCCAGTCGGCGGGGGTGTTGAGGTTCGTGAACCAGCGGTGAGTCTCCTTCCAGCCGTGCAAAGGGGCCAGTGCTTCGACCGGAAACGTATCAAAACGCGAGCCGGGGGCCAGGGCCTGCACCACCTGCATGACCTTGCGGTTGCCCTCGGCCAGGGCCTGGCCCATGCCGCCGGCGAGTGAGCTGCTGTAAACCGCACAAAGCGGCTGCGCGCGACCCAGTGCAAACGGCACCGTGGCCCAGGCACCTGTTTGCTCCGCGCGGGTCCACAAGATGTGGAAAAACTCGGGCGGCAGCAGCGGCAGGTCCACTGGGGCAAACAAGACCGGCTGGGGGCGCTCGCCCGCGAGTGAGTGCAGGGCGGCCTCGATGCCGGCGAGCGGCCCCCCACCGGGAAAGCGATCCGCGACCAGATGGACATCCGCCAGGGCTGGCAGGCCCGCGGGCAGGCCGGCGATGGCAGTCTCGAAACCCGCCGCTCGCAGCGTGGCAAGCCTGTGCCCTAGCAGGCTGCTGCCGCCGAAGGGCAGGTCACCCTTATGACGGCCCATGCGGCTGCTTTTTCCGCCGGCCAGCACAAAAGCCCGCTTTGGGGAGTTGCTGCTCAGGCCGAGACCCCGGCGCCCAGTAACTCAAAAAGCGTGATGATGGTCTCGATGCCGCGATGAAAATTTGCGATCGAGAACTTTTCGTTCGGCGCGTGGAGGTTGTCGTCCGGCAGTCCAAAGCCCATCATGACAGTGGGGATGCCGAGATTGCGCTCGAAGTCATCCACGACCGGGATGGAGCCGCCGCCGCGCACATACACCGGCTCGACGCCCCACACCTGCTCGAGCGCCTTGGCCGCCGCGCGGATGTAAGGGTTGCCGGTACCGACCACCGCCGGCTCGCCCGCGTGGATCAGGCGCGCTTCAACCGTGACCCCGCGCGGCGCGAGCGATTCCACATACTGTTTAAACCGAGCAAAGGTGGTGTCGGGCTTCATGGGCGGGACCAGCCGCATGGAGATCTTCGCAACAGCCTTGGCCGGGATGACAGTCTTTGCGCCCGCCCCGGTAAAGCCGCCGGGCATGCCGTGCACGTCAAGCGTGGGCCGTGCCCAGGTGCGCTCCTGCACAGAGAAACCGGGTTCGCCGACCAGTGCCGGGGCACCGATCTCGTCGCGAAGGTATTGCGCTTCATCAAACGGCAGGCGCGCCCACGCGGCGAGCTCGTCGGCTGACGGGGGCTCAATGCCCTCGTAGATGCCGGGGACCAGGATGCGCCCATCCGCGTCTTTCAGTTGCGCGATCACCTGGGCCAGCGCGACAAATGGGTTGGGGGCCGCGCCGCCATACATGCCCGAGTGGAGATCCGTGCGTGCGCCCCGCACCTCGACCTCGGTATAGATCATGCCGCGCAGGCCGACGCACAGGGTCGGCAGTTCAGGCGCGAACATTTCGGTGTCCGAAACAAGTGCAAAATCCGCCTGCAAGCGCTCCGGGTGCGTCGCCAGGAACGCCGCGATGGACTCGCCGCCGACCTCTTCCTCGCCTTCCAGCAGCACCCGGACATTGATGGGCAGATTGCCCCCATGAGCCGCGAACAGCGCTTCGAGCGCCTTGATGTGCATATACATCTGGCCCTTGTCATCGACCGCGCCGCGGGCGTACAGGTTGCCGTTGCGCTCGGCTGGCTCAAAGGGTGGCGTGTGCCACTCGTCGAGCGGGTCTGGCGGCTGCACGTCGTAGTGGCCGTAGCAGAGCACGGTGGGTGCCCCGGAGGCGTGGAGGAAGTCGGCCAACACCAATGGGTGGCCGGGCGCCCCGCCTGCCAGCGGGACCTCGACGAGCTCTACATGCTCCATGCCGATGCGGCGAAGCTCGGCGGCGAGGGTTTCGGCGGCCCGGCGCACATCGGGGCGGTGCTCCGGCAGGGTCGAGATCGACGGGATCCGGAGCAGGTCCTTCAGTTCGTCCAGAAACCGGCGTTCATTGGCCTGGGCGAAGGCGGCGGCGGGGGAAAGTGGAGCCATGGCCCTACTTTACGCGTTTATGCGCCCTGGTTTACGCGCCCTGGTTTACGCGCCCGCCCTCATCAATACCGCGGCATGGACGGATCGATGCGAAGAGCCCATGCGTCCACGCCGCCGGCCAGCGACTGCGCCCCGTCAAAGCCCTCCTTGCGCAGCCATGCAGCCACGCTCAGCGAGCGCACGCCGTGGTGGCAGACCGTCACAATGTGCCGGTCCGGGTCGAGTTCCGCATGGGCTCGCGACGGCACATCGCCCATGGGCATCGGGACGGCCCCGGCAAGCGGAGCTGCCTCAACTTCCCAGGGTTCTCGCACGTCTAAGACAACAACGGGCAGAGAAACAGTCCCGCTTTCACTTTTTCCGTTATTCTGTTGCAAGCCACGCAAAGCTTCCGGCTCGATCTCGTAAGGCAGCATACGGGTCAGGATACATCCGCTCCCTTCCCCCAGGGGCGACTGCCACAGGAACGGTTTGCAGCATGCACGCCTGCACTCGGGTTAACAAGGGCGTGCAGATGAGGTTGGTTGCAGCAGAAGCAGCAAGCGCGACGCAGGGCGTCGCAGATTGGACCACAGACCATGGCACAAGCCGAACGCGTGATGATTGTAGAAGACGAGGTGCATGCCCTTCACGGGCTGGCCGAGCTGGTTTCCTCCTGGGGCTATGAAACAGAAATGGCCGGCGATGGCCTGGAAGCGCTCGACAAGGTGTCTGGATGGAAGCCGGGCATCATTGTCACCGACCTGAAAATGCCGCGCATGAATGGCCTGGAGCTGCTGCAGCAACTGCAAAACAACAAGAACGACTGCACGGTGGTGGTGCTTACAGCGCAGGGCTCGATCGACCTCGCGGTGGAAGCGATGAAGATTGGCGCCTACGACTTCATCCAAAAGCCGGTGGACTCGATTCGGCTGCGGACCACGCTGTCCAACGCGATGCAAAAGCGCGAAGCCGACCGGCACATGGAGGTGACGCGCCGCAAACTGCGCGACACCGGCATCCTGGGGCCGCTCGTGGGCTCATCGCGTAAGATGCGGGACATCTTTTCGCTCATTGAACAGGTTGCGCCTTCCAATGTTTCCGTCCTGATCACCGGGGAAAGCGGCACGGGCAAAGAACTGGTGGCACGCGCCCTGCACGAGCTGAGCCCGCGCAAACCCAGACCGTTTGTTGCGGTCAACTGCGCCGCCATTCCGGAAACGCTGATTGAGAGCGAGATCTTTGGGCATGAAAAAGGCGCCTTTACCGGTGCGATGGAGCGCCGGGCCGGCTGCTTTGAGCTGGCGGAAGAAGGGACGCTGCTGCTGGACGAGATCGGCGAAATGCCGGTCGCGACGCAGGCCAAGCTGCTGCGCGTGCTTGAAGACCACAAGCTGCGCCGGTTGGGCTCAAAAACCGAGTCGCCAGTCGACGTGCGGGTGCTGGCGGCGACCAACAAGAACCCCGAAACCGCGGTCGATGCGGGCCAACTGCGCGCGGACTTGTACTACCGACTGAACGTGTTCAATATCCACATGCCGCCATTGCGCGAGCACAAAGAAGACATCCCGGCCATCGTGGAAGCCATGGTGCAGGACATGAATGAAAAGCACGGCCGCTCTGTTCCGGGGGTCGAGCCCGGTATGCTGCAGCGGCTGATGCAGTACGACTGGCCGGGCAATGTCCGTGAGCTGCGCAACACCATTGAGCGCGCAGTGATCCTGTGCGGCACCCACTCGGTCGGCGTGCAACACCTGCCGCCGGGCTTCGGCAGCCGCGGAGTGGAGTCGTCGGCAGAAACGGCTGTCGCCAACTCGGTCAAGGTCGAGGTGGGCACCACGGTGGACGAGGCTGAACGCCTGCTGATCGTAAAGACCCTGGCCTCAACCAACAACAACAAGACGCGCGCCGCGGAAATCCTGGGAATCAGCCTGAAGACCTTGCACAACAAGCTGAAGGAGTACAGCCAAAGCCGGCTGCGCCGTCCCGAACCTGCCCCACGCAGCGCGGGCGCGCTCGACCCGACAAGCTAGCCCGCTGGCAGTGGCGAGCGAAACCACGTACCCTGTGGCGAAGAGATGAGGCTGAAAACCAAACTCGTCGCCGCAGTGACCCTGCTGGTTTTCTTCCTGGTGTCGGCTACTTCCTGGTTGTACCTGTCGCGTTCTCTCCGGCAGTACGTCGACCAGAGCTACGCGTCGACCGACATCATCGCGCACCAAGTCTTGTTTGCCACCCGCCAGGCAATTGAGCAGGGTGTGATCCACGGCACCATCCAGCCAAACCTTGCGCCGGAACGCTTTCGCGCCGAGGTGGCTGACGCGCTTCAGCAGGATGCCGCGCTGACCGCGTTGCTCGACTCGGTCATCAGCTACTCGCCGACTGTGTTCGACGTCACGATCGCAGACAGCAGCAACGTCGCCCTGGTCAGCACCAATCCGCTGCTCAGCTACCGGCCACTCCCCTGGCGCTCCAGCTACGGCACGCTACGCTACCGGTCGCTGATCAAGCTGATCCAGGTGGTGTTCGGCAAACCGCGTGTGTATGACCTGCCCTTGTCGCTGGAACGCAATGGGCAACCCTTTGCCAGCGTGCACATCGGCATGCGCACCAGCTTCCTACTCCATGCATTTCGGCCGACGCTGCTGGAAGCGTTTACCTATGCCGGCGGAGCCTTGCTGATCTCGCTGCTGGCCGCGGCCATCGTGGCGTCGCTTGCACTGGCACCGCTCGAGCAGATCAGCCGGCGGCTGGACGTGTTGAACGCCGAAGCGGCAGCCGACGCGAGCCTGGCCTCGAACGACACCCTGTTGAGGGTTTCCAGCAAGATCGAGCGAATCGGCGAAAGGATGCGCAACACCGAGGAGGTCTTTTCAGCGCTTAAGCAGAATTTGGACCAGATCCTGTCCAACCTGCAGGACGGCATGATGCTGTTTACGCGCGATTCCCGGGCGGTCCTGGTTTCGAGCTCGGTGGAGCGCTTCCTGGGGCTGGAACGCGATGCCATGCTCGGGGCAGAGGTCAACCATATCTTTCAGCGCAACTCTCGCCTGGGTCGCATGGTGCGGGATGCGTTTCAACACAGGACCTCCATTCCGCAAGCGGAAATTACGACGGAAAACGGCCGGCGGATCGAGATCGCGCTTGAAATCATCCAGGACGAGCGGGAAAGCCTGGGGGCGCTGTTGACCCTGCACGATCTTGAATCGGTGCGCGAGATTGAAAGCGAACTGGAGCTGTCGCGCCGGCTTTCCGCCATCGGGCGCTTGACCGGCGGTGTCGGGCACGAGGTGAAAAACCCAATCAACGCCATTGTGGTGCACCTGGAGCTGCTGCGAAACAAGCTGAGCGGGCCGGATGCGCCCGCGGTGCGGCACCTGGATGTAATCCAAAGCGAAATTCAAAGGCTGGACCGGGTGGTGCAAACACTGGTGGATTTTTCTCGGCCCGTGGAGCTGCAACTGGCCGACGAGGACCTTCGGCAGATCACCTCGCTGGTGCTCAGCCTGGCCTCGGCCGAGCTGGCCGTTCACAACGTGCAAATTGAAACTCAACTGCCGCAAAGGGCTGTCGTGGTGAGAGTAGATGCTGATATGCTGCGGCAGGCGATTTTGAACATTGTTTTAAACGGGGCACAAGCCATGCCGCATGGCGGTACTCTTCGTGTGCACCTGCGTGAGGAGGCGCGGCAGGCGGTGTTGACCGTTGCGGACAATGGCCTGGGCATCGCAAGCGAAGTTCTTCCGCGGATCTTCGACTTGTACTTCACGACAAAAAAGGACGGCAACGGTATCGGCCTCGCCATGTGCTACCGCATCGTGCAGCTGCACTCGGGCGTGCTCGAAGTCGAGTCGGAGGCAGGCCATGGCGCATTGTTTACGATTCGCCTTCCGTTGAGCCATGTGCTGGACCGGGAAGGCCGTACAACGACCGAAGCCAGGATGCTGGAAAGGGACCAACCAAGATGAGCAAGCATGCCGTGGGAGGCGGCGCGGCCGCCCTGCTGATGCTGGGGCTCCTGACTGCCTGCAGGCACAAGGCTCCGCCTCCCCCGGCGCCCGCAGCCACGGCGCCACCGCTGACTGCGTCCAACATCACGGTGATTACTCCCTTGCCGTCAGTACCGGCGCAGGCGAAGCCGGACGTGCAACCGGCTCCAAAGGAGCAGCCGGCCCCACCCGCGCCGGCACGGCCGATGCAACGGGTGCGGCGCCTGCACCACAAACGGAGTGCTCCCCCGGCTCCCGCCCCGGTGGAAACAATGCCTGCCAGCACAGCGGGTGGGACGTCGCCCGCGGCGGCACCTGCCCCTGCCTCTGCCCCTGCGACACCCGCCGCCAACCCGGCCTCGGCCGTCAACCCACCCACCCCGGGCACCGAAGCTGCCAGCCCCACCGTTGCCCAAGCCGCCGCCCCGGCACTGGGGCAGCTTTCCGCGGGCACTGTTATCAACACAGCCGAGCGCAATCGCATGATCGGGGAAGTGCAGCAGCAGGAAGCGCGTTTGTTAAAGCTGAAGCCGGCAAAAAGCAGCGAAGCCTT
>CAXTYP010000028.1:0-14831 GCA_964248435.1 uncultured Acidobacteriaceae bacterium
GATGGGCGACCGCTTCAGCGAATTGAGCAGCAAAGTAGGGTCTAAAACCAGTGCGCTCCGGAAAGTAGCCTACGAACACGTGCAACGCATTCGCCCTCTGAAAGTCAAGGGCGAGAAACAATCAGGGTAGACTGCGGTCTCCTCCGAGGAACTGAATCAATGGCCACCACGACCGCACCGCTCGACACACGCCCCGCCGCGAAGCTGAAAACCGTCCGCATCGAGATCAAGCGCCAGGCCAACCCCGACGCCGCACCCTACTGGGACAAGTTCGACCTGCCGCTGCGCACGGGCATGAACGCGATCTCGGCCATGATGGAGATCGCGGCCAACCCTGTCACCGCCGAGGGCCGCGAAACCACGCCCATCGCCTACGACGCCAACTGCCTCGAAGAGGTGTGCGGCTCGTGCGCCATGCGCATCAACGGCAAGGCGCGCATGGCCTGCTCGGCGCTGATCGACAAGGTGCAGGAGAACGGCGTCGTCCGGCTCGAACCGCTGTCAAAGATGCCCGTGGTTCGCGACCTGTCGGTCGATCGCTCCGTCCTGTTTGAAAACCTGAAGCGCGTGCAAGCCTGGGTACCGGTCGACGGCACCTACGACCTCGGCTCCGGCCCGCGCCAAACGCCGGAGCAGCAGGAAGAGCTTTACCCCATCTCCCGCTGCATCTCCTGCACCATCTGCATGGAGGTGTGCCCGCAGTTCAACGAGGAAACGGGCTTTGTGGGCGCGGCGACCATCGCGCAGGTCAAGCTCTTCAACCAGCACCCGACGGGCAAGGCGCTCAAAACCGAGCGACTCCACGCGCTGATGGGCGACGGCGGCATCCAGGAGTGCGGCTTCGCACAAAACTGCGTCAACGCCTGCCCCAAGATGATCCCGCTCACCAAGGCCATCTCGGACGTAAGCCGGGACGTGATGGTGCAGGCGGTCAAGGATGTATTTACGCGGTAGCTTTCAGCTTCGGGCCTGCAATGGTAGGATACGGAGCCGGGTGCGCTTCAGATCGACTGTGAGCAGCGCGCCCTGCTCCAATTCAATGCTCATTTGTCGGAGCGCGGCAATCACTTGCTTGCCGATGACATCGGGGTTTACATTCTGCGCGCGGATTTGAATGACGCTGGGCTTCCCGGCCTGGCTAGTCGCAAGCATGGCGCTGAAGTCCAGATCATGCGTGAGCACCGCGCAACCGTTCAGCCTGGCGTAGGCCATGATCTCCGTATCGGGCGCGTTCGCTGCACCGAGCGTGGACCAGTGCGCGGCTTCAAATCCTACATGCTTCAGCACATCCGCCCATCGCGGCGACAGGTTCATGTCGATGATCAACTTCATGCACTTGCGAGCACGACCTCGCGTTCCTCCGCCAGCCAAGCGGCGTAACGGAGCGCTTGCAGTATGTCTTCCCGCTCAAGGTATGGGTAGTCGTCGAGGATCGCCTCAATGCTGTAACCAGCCCCGATTTGACCGACAACCATGCCGACGGTGACGCGCATGCCTCGGAGGCAGGCCTTACCACCCATAATTTCGGGCTGCTGTGTGATTCGGTTGAGCTGCTCCATACTTCTGCACCCTAACTTCCTCTTCCATCATAGCGGCCCGTGAGGGCGTAGCATAACTACTTGTGCAGCACAGGTTTGCTCTCGAGCGAGCGTCTCGATACTGGGCATCTGCAAGCATTAATCGTCGGTTATGCTCGTCAAGTATGCAGAAAAACTCGATCTTCATCATGGTTTTGTTCTTGACACTTTCTACATTCGAGATCTTCGCACAACAGCCACCGCCATCTGCTCCCAAATCGGCTTCGGCACAGCAACTAAACGGAGGCGGCCCAATCCAATTGGGGCAGCTCAGAGAGATGCTTGACGCTCTTGGCGTGCAGCAAATGGCGGCTGATTCGGCTCCAGGAGAAATCAAGCGAGAGCAAAAACAGTTTCCCTCATGGTGGCCTAGCTCGATCTTGTCAGAGATGGTCACGCAGGCGGCCCAAGTGGATCAAGCCCCCATTGACCTACCGTTCTATCAGCAATGCTACTCACAGGAGGATGGGCGTTTTCTTACCGATCTCTTCCGAACGCCGGAGGGAAAGGCATATGGCCGTCATGCACTTGGCTACGTGCTCCAGCAGCAGGAAGAGGGGCAGTCACCAACCGACGCCCGTTCCACTGCAATGCAAACACAGCCTGGCCTGAATGCTACAGTTCTCAACCAACTTGACGCCCGCGATCAACGGCATGCGAGAGAACTTTTCGGCACACATCGTGGAACAGCGTTAAAGCTCTGCTTAGGTGACAACCTTCCCAAAGCTATCGCCGCAGTACAGGCAGCACAGCTTTCTGTTCAGAAGTCCGTAGTTGATACTCACCGCTCAGAGATTGACTCAGCGAAGGCCAGGTACGATGCCGACCACAGCCCAGCAACTACAAAACCTTGAGAACACGCGCAAGTGGAATCTGTTCTCCGTTTCAAAAAAGGCGATGTGGGTTATGTGACTTGCGACGACTGCCGTAGCGCTTTCCAGCGCGATTCGGTAGCCTTGATCTCGTATGAATCGCGTGTTTCGCTCTTTCCTGCTCACTCCTCTACTACTCACTCCGGCTATCGTGCCCGCACAGCAGGCCGGTTCACGGCAAACACAGTCTCCAGCCGCAACCACCCCATCAGCACCAGCCGCGCAAACGGCATCGCCCAACACGCCCTCCGCAGGTGCGCCGCCCACCGCCACCCCCCTACCAGACTCCCCCGGCGCCAACATCACCCCCGAACCCCAGCCCACTGGCCCCACCGCCGTGTTCGACACCAGCATGGGCCAGATGCGCTGCAAGCTCTTCGAGAAGGAAGCCCCGCTGGCCGTCGCCAACTTCGTCGGCCTCGCGACCGGTACCAAGGACTGGACCGACCCGGCGACCCACAAGAAGCAGCACGGCAAGCCGATGTACAACGGCACGACCTTTCATCGGGTCATTCCCGGTTTCATGATCCAGGGCGGCGACCCGCTCGGGACGGGCACGGGTGACCCCGGCTACATGTTCCCCGACGAGGTGGTGCCGGGGCTCGGCTTCGACGTGCCGGGGCGTCTCGCGATGGCGAACTCCGGCCCCAACACCAATGGTTCGCAGTTCTTCATCACGGAGCAGCCGTACCCGTCGCTCGACGGCAACTACTCGATCTTCGGCCAGTGCGACGAGCCGAGCGTTTCCATCGTCGCGGCCATCACGCATGTGGAGCGCGACCCGGAAGACAAGCCGCTCGTTCCCGTCACGCTCAACAAGGTCACGATTGTGCCGGCCGGGCAGGCGGTTGCTGCCCCGGCTCCGCAGCCCGCGCCCGCGACAGGAGCCGTGCCGGCCCTCGGCAACACTCACCCGGCTCCCGCTCCGCAGTAAACTGGAGCTGGTATCGAAATCGGAACCGTTCCCAACCGGCCGTCCTTCTGAACGCAGCGAGAGATCGCGTTGCCCAGAAACGGCCATGAACCCGCACCACCAGGAGCCCAAAGCTATGCCCAAAACCCCCGGCACCTATGCCACCTTCAAGACGACCCAGGGCGAGATCGTTTGCCGCCTATTCGAGGACGTCGCCCCCAAGACCGTGAAAAACTTCGTCGAGCTCGCCGAAGGCACGCGCGAGTGGACCCACAAGGGCCAGTCCAAGACCGGCACCAAGCTCTACGACGGCACGGTTTTTCACCGCGTCATTCCCGACTTCATGGTGCAGGGCGGCGACCCGGACGGCACCGGCATGGGCGGCCCCGGCTACAAGTTCGAGGACGAAACCAAGGGCTCGCCGCACAAATTCGACAAGCCCGGCAAACTCGCCATGGCGAATGCCGGCCCCAACACGAACGGTTCGCAGTTCTTCATCACCGTCGCGCCGACACTGTGGCTCACGGGCAACCACACCATCTTCGGTGAGGTGATTGAAGGCCAGTCCATCGTGGACGCCATCACCAAGCTGCCGCGAGGCGCGCAGGACAAGCCCAAAACGCCGGTCGTGCTGGAATCCGTGACCATCGAACGGGTCTAAAACCGCCTGCGCGGCTGGCGGTCCCTTCGGGACGTGTACTCGTTCAATACAAAGGCGGGCTCTAAGCCCGCCTTTGTATTGAAGAAAACTCCCCACGAAGTGGGCGCCAGCCGCGTAGGCGGTTTACACCCCGATGATGCCGCAGAGCTCCTTGACGGAGTCGGCGCTTTTCTGCAAAGCGGCCTGCTCGTCCGGTGTCAGCTTGATCTCGACAATTTGCTCGAGCCCTTTCGCGCCCAGCTTGCACGGCACCCCGACAAACAACCCCTCGATGCCGTACTCGCCTTGCAGATAGGCGGCGCAGGGCAGGATCTTCTTTTTGTCCTTCAGGATGGCTTCGACCATCTCGATCGCCGCGGCCGCAGGCGCGTAATAAGCCGAGCCTGTCTTAAGATATTTCACAATCTCCGCGCCGCCGTTGCGCGTGCGTGTCACCAAGGCTTCGAGCTTCGCAGGCTCGATCAACTCCGTGATCGGGATGCCGGCGACGGTCGAATAGCGCGGCAACGGCACCATGGTGTCGCCATGGCCGCCCAGCACAAACGCGGTCACATTTTCGACTGAGACCTTCAGCTCTTCGGCGATAAAGGTGCGAAAACGCGCGGAGTCGAGCACGCCGGCCATGCCGAGCACACGCTCGCGCGGAAACCCGGAATGCTTGAACGCGGCCTGGGCCATGGCGTCGAGCGGGTTTGAGACGACAATCAGGATCGCGTGCGGCGAGGTCGCAACGACGCGCGTGATGACCTCCGCCATGATCTTTGCGTTCGTATGCAGCAGGTCGTCGCGACTCATACCGGGCTTGCGCGCGATCCCAGCGGTGATCACGACGATGTCGGAGTCGACCGAGTCCGAGTAGTCGTTGGTGCCAATGATCGCGCAATCGCGTTTTTCAATCGGCATCGCTTCGAGCAGGTCAAGCGCCTTGCCCTGCGGCACTCCATCCACCACGTCGAGCAGCACCACATCGGCCAGTTCCTTGGCCGCGAGCCAGTGCGCGGCGGTCGCGCCCACATTGCCCGCGCCAACAATCGTTACCTTCTTACGCATCGTTCTCCTTCGCTCCGACAACGCCTCAGGCTATCACCCGCGCCGGCGCCGGCGCACGTTGACCGAAAGCGCGGCTCGCCCGTAAACTCAGAGGAGTCGCGCGAGGCCGCACCACCGCGATTGGCAAGAGCATTGCCCCCTCGTTCAATGGTAGGACAGCTGACTCTGACTCAGCATATCGGGGTTCGAATCCCTGGGGGGCAACCATGGTTCGCTTGCAGAACCCTTCAAGGAGCCAGTCAACAGACTTCAAGCTCAGTGTCGATGAACCGCGAGTACCTGGACGCTGACGCCCACTCCCTTGCTGATATCAACATGCAGCACAGCCTCGAAAGGCTCGATTCTTCCATCGCCATTGCGAACCTGCGCCCAAAGCGCGGCGGTATTTTCTAGCCGGCAGGCATATTCTACCGCTGCCTGGGTGCCCACGGTCGTCAGGCCGCTGAAGATCAGCATGCGCGCCCCCATTTCAAGGCCGGGCAGCAGGGCCACGATCGCCGTCTCCTGGCTTGCATCTCCGTAAGGGAAGCGCGCAGGCTCCTTTCCCACGGGATGCCAATCGGCAATATAGCCCCGGTGCTGCGCGTCGACCTCAATCGCAAACTGCGAAAGCGGCGGCAGGTCATGCGCGGCCGTGTTCTGGCTCGGTGCCCCGATAAAGATGAGGTTGCTCGAACGGGCCTCATCCCAGGTCACCAGCTGGCTCCTCTTCAGGGTGAAGGCAGCGGCATTTTCGTCGAAGAAACGGGTCAGCGCATAAATCGCTCCCACCTCGCCGGTTCCTGTGTACGTCTCATCGGCAGGCGCGGAACTACTCTGTCGAGGTGTCGGCGGCCGGAGCGAGAGCCCGCTGTAGGGATCTCCGAAAAAAACCGGGTTGCTGTAAATCACCAGGGTTCTCCGGTTACCGTTCATAAACAAGGCCCAAAGCGGGTCGGCTTTTCCCGCGGGTGCCTGCACGCTTTTCCGGCCGCTGGACCTAACCCACAGACCGATACCGAGGCCGACCACTATCAGCAGTGCAGCTGCCAGCAGCAGCAGGAAGCGTCGGTGCGTGGTCGCTCCCTGACGGCGTGGGTGAGCTTCCACAGCTCCGTCCAGGACCGCAGGCTCAGGCGAACTTACAAGAACGCTCCCAAGAGTGTTCTCGGCGAGCACATCGGCATGCTCCGCTCGTTCCTGCAAAACAGGCAGGTAATGGCCCTTCGGGATCTCAATCGTGATCGGCTCGCCGGAGCCCTCGTTGGCGAAGTAAACCGCCAGCTTCGCACGAAGTAGTCGCGCCTGCGATCGCACAATACTGTCGTCGCCGGAGCTGTAGCCGGGGCGGCGCCCAAACACATGGATCCCGATCTGCTGCTCGGTTGCTCCCTCCGGCTTCTGCCGCAGGTAGCAATCCATGATGTAAAGAAAGAAAGCCTGCAAACGAGGCGAGCCGGCAAGCTGCGGACCCGCGGCAACGCGCCGTGCCAGCGCTGCGTACTCGGAATCGGATGTCTCGATCATATCTTATTCATACCGTTGAACTTAGCTGGCCGTTTCACGGCCGGTTTCACGGTGAAACGATGATACCTCTCCGTGAAAACACGTGACAACTCCATCCGGGAATCGCCAGCTTGGGAGTGTGAGTGCCTATCACTCACAACTTCGCGGAGGTCACCCCAGATTTATGAAATGTCTATCGTTGCGGACTGGAAACATCGTGTCGCTCTCGGCGCTTGTCCTGGCAAGCGGCGGCTCTGCCCTGGGGCAGGCGGTTTATGGATCTTTGTATGGCACGGTGACGGATTCAGCCGGGGCTTCCATTCAAGGTGCGACCGTTACCGTCACGGATGTTGAAAAAGGCATCAGCCAGTCCGTCGTGACAAACGGGACCGGCAATTGGCTTGCCGATCACCTGGTGCCCGATCGCTACACGGTCAAGGTAGAGGCTTCGTCCTTCTCGGAAACCGAAACGCAGCCGCTCGAGGTGCATGCGGATGCGGCGCAAAAGGTAGATACCGCTCTTTCCGCCGCCGGGTCGTCTCAGTCCGTCACGGTAACCTCAGACGCGCCCGCGCTCAAGACAGATCGCGCCGATGTATCTGAGATCATCGACGAGCGCTCCGTGGCCAACCTGCCGAATCTTGATCGCAACTTCACCAGCTTTCTCCTGCTGACGCCAGGCGTGCAGCATTCCAGCTTCAACATCGCGGGTCCTGAGAACCCCCAGGGCGGTCTGGCCCTCAACAGCAACGGCTCCAACTATGGAGAAGAGGGCTTTTTGCTGGACGGCACGGACAATCGCGATCCGGTGCTGGGCATCATCGTCATCAACCCGACGCTGGACTCCATCAGCGAAACCAAGGTGACGACGCAGAACTACGACGCCGAGCTGGGCGGGGCGGCAGGCGGCATCATCAGCGTGACAACCAAGTCGGGAGGCAACGAGCTGCACGGAGACGGCTTCTTTTTCCGCCATTCCGACGCTTTCTATGCGAAAAACCCGTTTACACAGTACCAGCCGGACCCGGTTACCCATCGCAACATCCCGAGCGAACTGTACAGCCAGTTCGGCGGCTCCGTGGGCGGCCCTATCAAAAAGGATCGCTCGTTCTTTTTCCTGGATTACCAGGGCCTGCGCAACCGCCTGGGCACCAGCCTAACGCAGAATGTACCGACCAACATCGTCCGCAACACCTGCGTCACCGCCGCCTCGGGAACATGTGACCTGAGCGAATACACCAACCAGGTGCTGTATAACCCTGTCACCAAAACGCCTTACGGAGCTCCCGGGCAGATCCCGGTTGCCGCGCTTTCTACCCAGGCACTCGCGTTGCTCAAGCTTTTGCCGGCGCCCAACAGCACTGGGCAGGGCGCCAACAACAACTATGTCGCGGCCGGGCAGGGCGTGGTCAACAGCGACCAGGCTGACACGCGCCTCGACGAGCAACTCACCACGCGCCTGCACCTGTTCGGGCGCTATGACTATGCGCTGTTCCGCTTGCTGGGCGTGCCGGCATTCGGGGCTGCCGGCGGCAACGGCTTCGGTATCGGCGGCACCACCGGCAACACACAGACGCAAAACCAGAGCGCCACGGCGGGCTTCGACTGGGCACTGCGCCCGAACCTCGCGACCGATCTTCGAGTCGGTTTTTTAAGCTACCATGTCGCTGAAAACAAGTACGGTGGCGAAACCTCAGCCGCCGCGCTGGGCATGCCTAACCTGAACACACTGCCCGATACCGCCGGACTTCCGACCTTTAACTTCAACCAGGGCTCTCTGAGCGGTCTCGGCAACCAGGGCTGCAACTGCCCCCTGCTTGAAAGTGAGCAGGTCTTCCAGCTGACCAATAACTGGACCCGAACGGCCGGTAATCACACCTTCCGCTTCGGCGCCGATCTGCGCTACGCCAAAAACATCCGCGACGCCAGCGACAGCAACCGCACCGGGCAGTTTACGTTTGACAACGCGACGACCGGCTTTTCCAGCGGCACCGGCGTCGTCAGCACCGGCAGCGATCTGGCCTCGTTCCTGGTCGGGGACGCGGCTCGCTTCCAGCGCTTCGACGTGTACATCAACAAACAATACAACTACCAAAAACGCGGCGCGTTTTACGCGCAAGACAATTGGCGCATCAGTCCGAAGCTCACCATGAACTACGGCGTGCGCTGGGACATCATCTTTCCTGAAACCGTCAATGGCCTCGGTCACGGCGGCTTCGCCTCGCTCGAGTCAGGCGGCATTCGCGTCGCCGGTGCCAATGGCATCGGCACCAACGGCAATCAGCGAATGGACCTCACCAACGTCGCTGGTCGCTTCGGCATCGCTTACCAGGTCGCACCGGCTACGGTGCTGCGGGCGGGCGTGGGCCAAACCTACGACACAGTCGGCTACTTCGGCACCCTGTTCGGCAGCATCCTGTCCCACAACCTGCCCGTTCAGGCGGACGAGGACGTCGACTTTACCGGGTCCTACGCGACCTTTGCGACCAGCCTGGCCGCACCGCCCGTGCGACCCGCGCCGCCCACCATCCCCGCCTCCGGCATCATTCCGTTTCAAAACCAGTACGGGCAGCAGTTTCGACCCGAACGCATCACGCTTCCCAAGGTCGACCAATACAATGTCGCCGTGCAGCAACAGTTCGGCGCCACGGCAACGCTTGACCTGGCCTATGTGGGCAATGTCGGCGAGCGGGTTTACCCGGGCGAAACCTACGGCTATGACTTCAACACGCCGTTTCTGCCCGTCAACCCGGCACAGCTTGCCGCCGGCAACACACTGCGTCGCCCGTATTACAACAAGTTCAACGGCATCTACCAGGGTGTCCCGGTGGTTTGCTGCTCCAACGGCATGACCTCGGCCGCTCCCAACGGTCACGCCATCTACAACGCGCTGCAGGCCAAGTTCGACAAGCGCCTTTCGGGCGGCCTGTCCTTCAACGCCAACTACACCTGGTCCAAGGCCGAGAACTACGCCAACGATGCCGCTTTCGCACAGTACAAGCGTTACAGCTGGGGGCGCAACGATACCAACCGCACCAATATCTTCGTCTTCAGCAGCGTGTACACACTGCCCTTCGGCAGAAACCGCATGTTTCTGTCGCATGCCAACCGCATTTTGGACTCGATTGTGGGCGGCTATACCCTGGCCGGCGACACGACCTGGGAAAGCGGACGCCCCTTTACCCCGACCTACGCAGAGTGCGGGCAGGATCAGGACCTGGATACCAACTATTCCGGTCCGGGTACAACCAGCGACTGCCGTCCGAGCGGCAATGCACACAACTTTCCCCTGGCCGCTGGCGGGCTGAATACGCTTTCCCATGCGCGGACCTACTTCACTCCCGTCGCTCCGCTCACCTCAAACGGCACGGTCTCCGGTCCGTTTATCCGCCCGGCCTTCGGCACTTTCGGCAATAGCGGCCGCTTGTCGCTGGTCGGTCCGCGTGATTTCTTTTCCGACCTGTCCGTGATCAAGGACATCCCGCTCACCGAACGCTTCAAAGGTCAGTTCCAGTTCCAGGCCTTCAACATCTTCAACCATGTGCCTCTCGATATCCCGACCGCGAGCGGTGCGCGCTGTATCGACTGTTCCGCCACCGCCGGGGCCGGTACCATCACGAGCCTTGAAAGCAACAGCACCATGCGAAGACTCCAGTTCGCCGCCCGTGTGACCTTTTAAAGAAGCGGCGACCAGGCAGGCGCGGGAGTAAACCCCGCCTGCCCGCCTCCGTCTTCAGGCCTTCAAGCCTTCAAGCGCCGCCTGCCCCGCTATCCTTCTCTGGAGCTTTTGCCCGTGAGCCGGTTTTTGCCCTTGCTCCCTCGACAACTCGCGGCAGCGATCTTTGTGCTGCTTCCCTTCCTGTGCGGCAATGCTTCCTTCGCGTCGGAGTCGGCGTCGGCACAGGGGCAACTAGCCCCCGTTCCAGCGTTCCCGCTCGACACCAACTCCCTCGCCATCACCCGTGCAGCGCGCCCCGACCAGCCCTTCTCCGTCACTGGCCCGCGCGGGGCCATTCTCGGCCAGCAAAACGGGAACTTCGAGCTGTGGCTGTTACCGGTCAAAATGCTGCACGATGCCCACCTTACAGCCGTGCTCGAAGGCTACGATGCCCCCATCGAGCTGAACGACCATTCATCGTCGATGGAGGTCCGTCCCGACCACACCACGATTACCTATGCTCACGCCGCCATCACCGTGCGGCAGCACATGTTTATTCCGCATGGAACCGAGCCGGGGCTCGCCGCGGCCGTCGTCCTGTTTGAGGTCCATGCGGTGCGCCGCGCCCAAATCTCGCTTTCCTTTACCCCGAGCATGAAACGGGAATGGCCCGCACCCAACTTCGGACGCCCCAGCGGCAACTGGGTGGCCGCCGGTACCGGCGGCGGCTACCTGCTTGAAACCGACAATCCCGGCTTTTTCGGCATCGTCGCCATGCCCAACGCCCAGCCCGGCCCCACTCGGCCCTATCAGGAACGGCCGAAAAGCGAACCGCTGGTGATCCGCTTCTCCTACGACCCAGGCAAAGACGACCACAGTTTTTACCCACTGCTGGCTGCAGTGTCCGACGGCAATGGCACTGGCCCGGAAGCGCACCGCGACCTACTGGACCGGCTGCTCACAACCGGTGCCCGCCTGCCCGAGCTGTACCGAGCCACGGCTGACTACTACAACCATTTCTTCGACACGCGCCTGACTGCTTCGACGCCTGACCTGCAACTGAACGACGCCCTGCGCTGGGCGGAGGTTTCGATCGAACAATCGCGCGTCGCGACCGGCAATGGTTCAGCCCTGGCGGGCGGCTGGTTCACCTCCGGCGATTCGGCCCGCCCCGGCTTCGGCTGGTTTTTCGGCCGCGACACCCTTTGGTCGCTTTACGCGGTCAACAGTTACGGCGACTTCGCCCTCAGCCGCGACGCGATGAACTTTCTGCTTTCGCACCAGCGCGAAGACGGCAAGATGATGCACGAGTACTCGCAAACTGCCGCCGATGTGGACTGGTCGCACCTGCCCTACCTGTATGCGGCCGCCGATGCGACGCCGCTTTTCATCATGCAGATGGCCGACTACGTGCGCGGGAGCGGGGATCTCGCTTACCTTCAGCAACACTGGAGCAATGTCCGGCGCGCCTACGCTTTTACCCGTGCGCACACCACCGACAGCGTTTACGACAACACCGAAGGCACTGGCTGGGTGGAAGAATGGCTGCCAAAAATGCCGCACCAGGAGATCTATCTCGCGGCCCTTGACCAGCAATCCGCCCAAAGTACCGCCGGCCTCGCCCACCTGATGCACGACGACGCACTGGCCGCCGAGGCTGAGAAAACCGCGACGGTGATCGCCGGCAAGCTCGCCGCCTATCGCGGGGCCGACGGCACTTACAGCTTCAGCCGGAACGCCGACGGCAGCTACGAGGCGGTTCCATCGATCTTTCCTTCGGTGGCCTGGTGGAGCGGCAGCCTGGCTCTTCCCCAGGCGGAACCGACGCTCGACGGATGGGCAGGCCCGCGTTTTGCGACCGACTGGGGCATGCGTTCGGTCGCCGACAACGCCGCCATTTACGACCCCATCAGCTACCATCACGGCTCCGTGTGGCCGCTGTATGCGGGCTGGGTTGCAATGGCCGAGTACCGCACCGGGCGTCCGCTTCAGGCGATGGCCAACCTGCTGGCTACCTGGCGGCTCACCTTTCTTCAGGACCCCGGCGCAATTACGGAAGTGCTTTCAGGCGAGTTCCTGGAGCCGCTCGGGCGCAGCTCGTCGCACCAGCTTTGGTCTTCGGCCATGCTCCTGTCGCCTGCGATTCGCGGGCTTTTCGGGCTCGAAGCCAATGCCCTGGCGCATACACTTCGGGTAGCGCCCCAGCTGCCGGCGGAGTGGAACGAAGCGACTCTTGAAAACGTCCCGGTCGGGCAAGATCGGTTTCATGCCGAGATACGGCGCATGGGAACTCATCTCGACATCGATGTTTCGTCCCCGGAACCGACCGTTCTCTGCCTGGCACAGCAGCTCAGCGACGCGCTTTGCAAGGCGCCCGCGGACCGGCATCACCACCTCGCCGTGCCGCTGCCCGCGCTTGAGATCATCGCTCTACCGGCACCCTCTGTTGAAGGCGCGCGGACGAAGAATCTCAAGATCATCCGCTTGGAGCGCGCGAGCCACGCGCTCACGCTGACACTTGAAGCGCCCGGCGGCACCGTGCAGCATCTCCAACTCAGGCGCAACGACCCGCGCCTCCGAACAGTTACTGCCGATGGTGCCGTGCTGGCGGGCGACGCTCTCACGGTAGATTTTCTAGCGCCGGGAACTTCGGACGGCTATCAAACAGCGACCGTCAAGCTGCGGTGGTTTTAAGCGGGAGATCCTCCGCCAAAACCAGACACAAGAGCAGACGCGGCACGTTCCCAGCGCGCGTCTTACTCTTCCCGCAGCACCTCCAGCGGCTTCTGCCCCAGGATCCGGAAACTCGCGGCCCATCCGGTCGCGACCGCCAGCACGGCAGTCAGCAGGATGCCGGTCCAGTCGGCGCGCGCGTCCGACACAAACGGCACCTCGGCTATGTGCAGTAACAACCGTGACAAACCATTTGCGAAAGCAGCCCCGGCAAGCCCGGCCAGCAGGCCCAGCACCAGGAACTCGACCGAAAACACCCCGGCAATGCGCGGCCGGGTCGCGCCCAGTGTTTTAAGCACGACCACCTCGCGCACCCGCCGGAACCGCGTGCTCGCGATACTGGACGCGAGAATCACCATGCCGGACAGGATTGAAAACCCGGCGAGGAAGCGGATCACCAGCGTGATCTGCCCGACCACATGCTGAATGGTGTCGAGGATGTCGGCAATGTTGATCGCCGTCACCGTGGGGTAGCGTGCGAACAGCACCCGCTGCAGGTCGGCGATTCGGCTGGGTTGCATGTGCATGGCCGCGTACCAGACCACCGGCATGCTTCGCAGCTGCGCGGGCGCAAAGATGAATTCGCTGCGGCTGGAGATATGCTGGCCGTCCACCTTGTAGATGGCGGCAACGGTTGAGATAAAGCGTTTTCCGTCAGACGAGAACCCGATCTGCGAGCCCACATGGAGATGCAGACGATTTGCGATGCGCTCGATCACGGCCACTGAATGCGCATTGTCGTCGGTCCACCACGCGCCGTTCTCCACGCGGATGCCGGGCGGCGTTTGCGACGCCCAGGTGAACGAGAGGGTGCGCCGCAGATGCATCGGATACTTCTTATGATCGAGCTGTGCGACCGGCGTGCCTTCAAGGGTGTCGAGCGAGCCCGTCAGGATCGGCAGCGCTTCAAAGTTGCGCTCGGCCCCGGGCTGCGCAAGCACCAGTTGGCGCACGCCGTCGATTTCTGCCGAGGCGATGTCGATGAGAAAAACATTGGGCGTGTTGGTCGCCATCGCGGTGTGCATACGTTCCACGATGGAGCGCTGCATCAGGAACACGCTCAGGATCAGCATGACGCCCACGCCCAACGCCGCGAGCACGGCGGCCGACTGGTTGCCGGGGCGGTACAGGTTGGCCAAACCATGGCGCAGCGTCGATGGCAGCGAAAGACGCGTGCGGTTCAGCACAGCCCGCAGCAGTCGCAGCAGGCCGGCTGACAGCGCGAGCAGGACCAGCAGTGACAGCGCCAGCGAGCCCGCGAACCACGTGCCGCCCCTCCAGGAGTCTGAAAGCAGCGCCGCGATAGCAGCGAGCGCCACTACAATCACGACAACCGCCACCAGCTGGACCCAACTGCCGCGCACGCGCCGCGCAAACGAACGCACCGCTTGTCCCGGCTCCGCGGTCTCTACCAGTCGCCGCAGTACGACACTGGGGCGAATGTTGCGCACCTCGAGCAGCGGCGGAACACTGAACAACATGGTGGTCAGGATACCGGTCGAAAACGCGCCCGCAACTGGCAGCCACGGCAAACGCAGAGGTGGTCGAATGGGCAGCAGCGACCCAAGCACCGTCGGCAGAACCCACTCCACCCCTACCCCCAGCACCACGCCCAGCAGCGCCCCCGCGCAACCCAGCAGCAGCGTTTGCAGCACGTAAATGCGCAGAATATCGGCCGAGCGCGCGCCCATCGACTTCATGATCGCGATGCCGTCAATCCGTTGTTGCAGGTGCGCGCGCATCGCCATGGCCACACCAATAGCCCCCAGCACCATGGCGACCAGGCAGATCAGGCTCAGCAACCCGCGGGCCTGGTCCAGGCCCTCCGTCAACTCCGGCGAACCCTCGCGGTAGTCGCCCACCTGCGCCTCCGGCAGCGCAC
>CAXTYP010000029.1:0-14531 GCA_964248435.1 uncultured Acidobacteriaceae bacterium
CTGCCCAAAGCTGCGGCCCGGCCATGTGGTCGTGATGGACAACCTCAGCGCGCACGCAGCATGTACTTTTCGGCTGCCGACTCTGCTCGCGGCGCCCGTCGAGTGCACCGCGATGTCCTTGGAAGAACGCCGCTATGTAACTTCAGGCGAAGTAGCAGGGGTGGCCCGTTAGCGTTCCATGCATCTCCAGATCAACTGTCCCGGCGCTGTTTCCCGGCGGACGAGAGCACATCGACCGTGATCCGATCCACAATCGTTCGATCGCGAGGCGGATGCTCTTGACCTTCAGTTGATGCTGAACAAAGTACACCCGCAACATAATCCTGCTCTATCCCTGGCACCCTTCGTGCTGCGGACGGGGAGTGCGGATGGCCCAACGTCGCCAACGCCGGCATGGCACCACCTGCTCCCACTCATCCAAAACAGCTCCGCTGGGTCTTCCATTGAACGCATAGAGCCGCTCGTGCCGCCGCAACTCTGCAGACAAATAGCCACCTTGCACTTACGATGAGCCATGAAGCTGTGCGACGGAGCTTTGTGCGGAGAGTTCTTAGATCCGTGTATGTTTCACCCAAGCTGTCCATTCCAAGATTGTTCGTGACGCAAGTGGCGAGGAAGCAGGACGAACCAGCGTTCAACATAGACGCTCGATCTCTGGAGCACTTTACCTTGGGATTACACCTCTAGATCCTTTGGAGGGATTTCGGTTTGGCTGTTGGTTCGGGGATGGCGGGAGCGTATAGCCGTAATCTTCGGGGCAAGGGGTTGTCGGCGTATGCGGCCGGCAAGGGCACGATGCGGGAACGGCCGTGGATGCCGAGCTGATCCGGCATCTGGTCGAGGCGCAACCGGATATTTTGCTGGTGGAACTGCAAAGTGAGGCCGCCGAGCACGGCCTGCGAGCCAGCACCGTGCACCTGCGGCGCATCACCGGCGCCGTAGATCACACCGGCCTGCTCCCCACCATGACCATGGAGTCGGCCACCGACGGCGACGTGTTCCTCGCCTTCCTCAACCAGGTGCTGTGCCTGAAATTGCGCTCCGGACCCGTCGTGGTGACGGACATCCTGAGCGCGCACAGGGTGGACGGCGTGCGCGTGCGCATCGAGGCGTGCGGGGCACCGGTGCTCTGCCGGCCGCCCTGTTCGCCCGGCTTGAACCCCATCGAGAAGTCCTGGTCCAAGCTCAAAGCCCGCCTGCGCGCGCTCGCCGCACGAGCCATGCCGCAGCTCAAACACCGTATCGCCCCAGCTCTCCAAACCCTCACCCCACAAGACGCCAAGCCTGGCCCAGACTCCGCTTCGGCAGCTGTACCTGAAGGTAAAAATGCTCTAGCCGCCTGAACCGGAATACGTCCGTGTTAAATGATCAACTCAGGGTTGAACGATCCAGGCGAGCAGGATGGGTGTGAGGTGACCCGGGCTTCACTCACACCATATCGCGGGCTTCGCCCATCTTAATGGGGACGTGCTGGACCTCCTGTCTTTGCTGGCGTTCCATGGTGTTTTGGACCGCGGCTGAAAGCGGAGCCCTTGATTCCACGACATGTCTACGACCCCAACATCGCCGAGGCCACCGGTCCGCCGAATACTTCCTCGATCTCAAGCGTGCGGCCGGGATGGAAGTAGGAAATCGGGGCTTTTGCGAAGCCGGCTACTATCAAGTACCACATCCGAGCCTCATGAACGCACGGACAGGTAAGCTCGCGCATCCAACCGAGATGTTGGCGCGGTTCAGCTCGAGGACCAGGAGTGCAATCGTTCGAGCGTGTCTGCGACTAACGATTCGCAGACCGTTATCGCTTGCACCAAGCGTCAATACCCGCCTGCAGCCTTCTTCATTGACAGCCGGATCGAGGCCCAGAGCGACTTCTCAGCACCGAGGCGGTGCGCCGGACGAGCATGCGGTCTGCCTCATGGCTCTGCGCGATGCGATTGGATGTGTCTAAGTGGCTCGGTGGTAAGCATGTGGCATTCCGTCACTACAGCGCTCCGGACCACATAACCATACATACCCGCATCTCGCAAAGACAGGACCGGCACTTCTGCAGAGCACGATGCGAACATCACACTTGTGCAAGCACCGTGAAGCGGCCTCCCTTGTAGTCCTCCATGGTGACATCAAATGGCGTCTTGCGGTCAGGCTGTTGCAGGAGTTGTGCGGCGGTGCCGTCGCAGTACACGGAATCTGTCACCATCTTCTTGAAAACCGCTCTGCCCTCGTTTGTCACGACCGTGGATGCAATATTCAGCACCTCGTGGATGGCATCGCGTAGAAGCTCATCGAGCGATGCCTCCGCCAGGCGCTCCTGCACCGCATCGTCCTGCAAACCCACCAAGGCTCCAGCGAACGACCCAAGAAGAGGCAAGTCGGCCTGAACGACAATGGCTGTTTCCTGCGGAAGAACGGTATAAATGCCGTAAACCTGCTTTTCCTTGGTGGCCCCACCCGATCCTCCCTGGGCGAACTTCACATCACGGCCTACCAGTTGGGAAAAGAGCTGCGTGAAAGCATATGCTGTCGGTTCGGACATGGCTGCCCCTTACCCAAGGATCGGCGACAAAGCCGCTTGTATATCTTCTGGAGTGAATGGTTTGGTGATCAGGAAGTTAGCTCCTGAACCGGTGGCCAGATCCCGAATCTGCGCTGAAGCCTCTGATGTGATGAATCCGAAAGGAATTTTGTTCTGAGAACCTCTGACTTGCTGGAGGAATTCGATCCCAGACATTTCAGGCATATTCCAATCTGAAAGGATCATCCTCGGCTTCTCGTCGCGAAGCTTCTCCAAGCCCTGTACACCATTTTCAGCTTCACCGAAGGTGAGCCCACGAAAACCTGCTTGCCGGATCGCTCGCTGCACCAGCAGGCGCATTGTTTTGCTGTCGTCCACTAAAAGAATATCCATCCCGCTGCCTCTCGTGTGTGGCCATGGCTCTCGCGCGAACGTATCTGCGGATGTCCTGCCTTCAACAATATCGGCAGGTTCCCTGGTTTTGTTCAGGCCTTCGCTGCTTTTTTTCGAGGCTGAGCGCGCCCGCTTCGCAACCTCTGCGATCCGCCGAATCAAGTCTTTTCATTACCTCCGTGCAGCCGGCGCCGGAAGATTCTTGAAAATGCACGGAGGTCATGCCGATATGCAGTAGACGAAGCAGGCTTTGCCCCATCGTCAAGACGGCACAAAGGCCAGGAGCAACGGTTGAATAATCTGGAGCAAGTCGGCAAACACAGCACCTCGACTCTGGCAGGCAAATACCTCATCTTTGAACTGGGCATTGAAGAATTTGGTGTCAGCGTCATGCAGGTTCGCGAGATCATGAAAATGCAGCAGATCACTGCTGTTCCCCGCGCTCCTCAATCGGTTCAAGGAGTGATCAATCTTCGAGGCCGTATCGTTCCTGTTGTAAACATCCGCCGTAAATTCGAACTCCCGGAGCAGCCCCACACAGAACGGACCTGCATCGTCGTTGTGCACGCACAAATGGATGGGGTCGAACAACCCGTTGGGATCATCGTGGACGGAGTCGTTGAAGTACTTCTGCTTGGGGCCGATGACATTGAAGACAAGCCGGATTTTGGGAGGGAGGCGGCTACTTCCTATGTGTGCGGCATTGCAAAAAGCAAGGGCAAAGTCAAAATCCTGCTGGACATTGACTCCGTTATGGGAAGCCACAACCTCGCGGACCTGGGCTCGACCGGTGCGTAGCGAGATGAACAGAAGAAATGCGGGGACGATAGACCGATGAAATCGATGACAATCAGTGCGAAATTAAGTGCAGGTTATACCGCAATGCTTGTTATAACGCTGCTGGGCGGTGGTTTCGCTGTCAGAAACGTCGCCCTACTCGGCGGATACGTAAACGCACTCAATCACCAGTATGTTGAAACGCTTTCCACCGCAGCGGCCATCAATCAACTCACATCTGATCTGACATCAGCGATGCGCGGTGTTGCTCTTGAAGGACACTTAAAAGCATTGGACATTGCGAGTCAGCGCCATGAGCAGTACGACGCCGATCTCGATTCACTCAGGCGTGAAGCCACTGATTTCGCGCGAACTGCCAAGCAGGAGCAAGTGCGCCAGCTCGCTCAGGAGCAAATCCTAAACAAACTGGATATTCTTTCCCAAGGGGGCT
The DNA here is from genome assembly GCA_964248435.1 of uncultured Acidobacteriaceae bacterium. GTDB lineage: Bacteria > Acidobacteriota > Terriglobia > Terriglobales > Acidobacteriaceae > EB88. The sequence goes on from CAXTYP010000029.1 coordinate 4,134, forward strand.
CTTCGCTCTACGCTCTGGTGGCTAAGGGTGACATGGCTGGAGCCGATGCACTGTACGGCCAACTCAGCACGGAAGCTCTGGCCCTTAATCAGTCGGCCCACGAACTGACAACGCTTGAAGCTGCGGCTGCAAACACCTATGCCGACATGGCTGTAGGTGCTGTCGCTCCGGCTCGCTACATCAGCATCATCATGATGTGCGTGTCACTCGTTCTCGGGTGTGCGTTGATATACCTCGCTCGCTCGATCAGCAAAACCCTGCGCGATAGTATCGCGGAGCTCGGAGATGGGGCCGACCAAGTAGCGGGTGCGGCGTCCATGGTCTCGTCGTCGAGTCAGTCTCTCGCTCAAGGCGCCTCCGAGCAGGCCGCATCGCTTCAGGAAACAGCTGCCTCGTCAGAAGAAATTAACTCCATGGCAAGGAAAAACACGGACAACTCCCGTTCGACGGCAGAACTCCTTGCGCAATCCCAGGAGAAGGTTACGCTGGCCAACAGGCACCTTTCTGACATGGTTGTCTCGATGAACGAGATCACAGAATCCAGTGGAAAAATATCTAAAATCATCAAGGTGATTGATGAGATCGCCTTCCAGACCAACATCCTTGCTCTTAATGCTGCGGTTGAAGCAGCAAGGGCCGGTGAGGCCGGCATGGGGTTCGCCGTTGTTGCTGACGAGGTTCGCAGCCTGGCTCAGCGAAGCGCCCAGGCTGCCAAAGATACTGCGACGCTGATCGAGGATTCAATCGCGAAATCGAGCGAGGGAAAGGGAAAGGTCGACCAGGTGGCGAGTGCCATTCGTGCAGTGACTGAGGATTCTGCACGCGTCAAGATCATGGTGGACGAGGTGAGCTTCGGAAGTGAGGAGCAGTCGCGCGGAATCGACAAAATCGGCAGCTCTATCACCCAGATGAAACAGGTCACTCAAACCACGGCGGCCAGCGCTGAGCAGGCAGCTGCCGCGGCCCAGCAACTCAGTGCGCAATCGGAAACCATGAAGGATGTCGTTTCTCGCCTTCAAAGCATGGTGGATAGCAAGCGGTCTTACCAGCGGCCCGCGACGACACGCAGCACCGCACGTGCAATCCTTTCCCCGCGTCGTATCACCCCTGCCCCGCGAAATGCCTCGGTCAAGCAGAATATCGGTCCTCCTCAGACCCATCGCCCGAAGCCGCAGGTCTCACTTTCAACGTCGTCAACACCGGCCGTAAAGTTCGATGAGTTTCCGCTGGAAGACAGCTTCCAGTCTTTCTGATTGACCGCGCTTGCACCCTGGGGCGGCTTCTCGGCAAGCCCGTACGGATGAAAACGGAAGCATGCAGCACACTGAGTCGATACTCCTCCTAAGTCAGGCTTAAAAAACGCCACGGATGTCCAGCATCGAGAACCGAGGAACGCATGTCCGTCGCCCTGAAAGCGCGCGTTGATGAACTAGCAACGCAGATCATGATCGGAGGGAGCAGTCCTGCCGCTATCGCGGCGCTGTTGTCCATCAGCGAGGATGCAGGCCGGGAAGGTGCACCGGCTGCTGCCCACGCCGCGAACTCACTGGTCGTTCGGCTAGAAACAGCGCCGGAGGTGGGGCTCGTCTACCTGCTAGAGAGTGGAATTGCAGAATTGCGAGCTTCGCTGGAGACGACGGATGCAGCAGCGGCAAGCAATTTACCTGCTTCGCTTGCTGAAGACGCAGAGCTTGTTTCCGATTTTCTTGTGGAAGCACGCGAGCATCTTTCCCAAATCGAAGGCCAGATGCTCACGCTTGAGCGCGACCCAACAGCCATGGAGGTCATTCATGCTGTTTTCCGGGCCTTTCACACCATCAAAGGCCTGGCAGGATTCCTTGACTTCAAGGTTGTGCAGGCGGTTGCTCACGAAGTAGAAACGTTGCTCGATCTAGCGAGAAACGAGAAGCTTACGATCAATTCATCCATTGTCGATGTCGTGCTCGAGAGTGGAGATTTTCTACAAGCGGAGATTGCTGCAATTGATCGCGCCTTGACCAGCGGCGCCGCTCTCATTGCAGGTAATAACCAGGTGCTGGTCGCGAAAATACGCAAGCTGGCTGTAGAGCAGCACCTGTCCACTCCGGCAAGTGAAGTGACCGAGACCGCTCCGGAGCGGAACACGGCAGATGCGGTGGACGAATTTGCTGCGCTGGCGATTGGTGCAGCAGGAAACATGCTCCCTCGATCTCTACCAGTCGAGCCAGATGTTCTTCCTTTGCAACAATCCAACCCACTGGTCGAGGTGGTCGCAGCACCAACATCTCCTGCCCGCATCGCCGGCGCAGCGCAGGATCCGTCCGGAGCACCATCCAGCCCAGGAGGAAAGTCCAAGGATCCCGCCAAGTCCGCGGACGCTGGCTCTGTCAGGGTCGAGACCGCCAAGCTTGATCACCTCATGAATATGGTGGGCGAAATCGTGATCGCTCAATCCCTCATCCGTCACAACTCGATGCTTGGAGGCAATACCGATACGCGACTGCTTGGCGACCTTTCGCAGCTCGCCCGAGTGACCGCGGAAGTACAGCGCGCCACCATGAGCATGCGGATGATTCCCGTTGGACAGCTTTTTCAACGCATCGAGCGCGTCATCCGCGACCTGTCGCGAAAGGCCGGCAAGCAGGTGGTACTGGAAACTTCGGGAACCGATACAGAAATCGATAAAACAGTTGCCGAGGAACTATCAGATCCTTTGCTTCACATGGTTCGCAACTCGGTTGATCACGGCATCGAACTCGCAGTTGATCGGCTAGCAGCGGGCAAAACGGCCGAAGCTCACATTCGGCTCTCAGCCCACCATCAAGGGGGCCAGGTCATCATTCAGATTTCAGATGACGGCAGGGGCCTGAACAGCGAAAAGATCAGGCGAAAAGCGGAGGAACACCAACTTATTTCGCCGACGGCCCAGCTGAGCGAGAGCGAAATCTACCAGCTGATCTTTGAACCGGGCTTTTCTACTGCCGACAAAATCACGGATGTGTCCGGACGCGGCGTCGGCATGGACGTTGTTCGACGGAATGTAGAAAGGCTGAGAGGGCGGATCGACACGCACTCGACACTGGGTCAGGGCACCACCTTCCTGCTCAAGCTTCCTCTTACCCTTGCCATCATTGACGGCCTTGTGGTTGAGGTCGGAGCGGAGCGATACATCATTCCACTCTCAGCAGTCAAGGAGATCTTCCGTCCCAAAGCTGAAAGCGTTTTTTCCATTGAAGGCCGGGACGAGATGGTTCTGGTTCGCGAACACCTGATTCCAGTCGTCCGGCTGCACCACCAGCTCGGCATTGAGGCGCGCCATACGGAGTTGTCCGATGGATTGTTGGTAGTAGTCGAATCGGAGGGGAAGCAGTTCTGTCTCTTGGTAGACGATCTTCTTGGTAAGCAGGAAGTCGTCATCAAGAGCCTGGGCGAACTTCTGAAAAATATACCGGGCACCTCTGGCTGCGCTGTTTTGGGCGATGGAAGAATCGGCCTCATTCTTGACACGGACGGGATCTATCGCGAGAGGAGGCGATGAGCTTGAATCTTAGCCCCAGTCATCCGTTGACGATGGGAACCCATCATTTCGAGCAGATCCGCCAAATGGTGTATGACTTCTGCGGTGTCGACTTACAAGGTAAGCAGGTGCTCGTCGGTACTCGGCTTGGCAAGAAGGTTCGCGATTCAGGCCTTTCTTCGTTTGAAAGCTACTGTGAGCAAGTCCGTCAAGACCCTGCCGGCGAACTCTTCACTTCCATGATCGATGCGCTGACGACGAATCACACAAGCTTCTTCCGGGAACAACAGCATTTCGATCTTTTGCGAAACGTGGTCCTGCCGGAGCTGCCGAAAGACTCGAACATCTCGATCTGGAGTGCCGCTTGTTCCAGTGGCGAGGAGCCTTACACCATCGCCTTTTCGCTGGTTGATGCGCTCGGCGAAGCGGCCTTCTCGCGAACCTCCATCCTTGCAACAGACATCTCTACCCGCGTTCTTCAACAAGCGCAACGCGGGCTTTACCCCGTTTCGCGCCTGGGTACGCTGCCGGCCGGCTTGATGCGCCGATGCTTGCTGAAGGGAGTCGGAGAGTACGCCGACCACTGCCTGGTCAAACGCGAACTGCGTGCGCTCATCCGCTTTGCACACTTCAACCTGCTCGACGACTGTTCTTCTTTGGGCCCGTTTCAAGTTATCTTCTGTCGCAACGTCATGATCTACTTCGACCGGCAAACACAGGAGGCGGTCGTGAACAGGTTAGCGTCCCGGCTTGCTCCTGGTGGCTACCTTCTTATAGGTCACTCGGAAAGCCTCAACGGGGTAAAGCACGCGCTCCAGTACATCGCGCCGGCGACCTACCGAAACGCGGGTGCCATCCGGGCTCCTGCCCCTGCGAGAGGCTCTCGATGATTGAGGCGCCACCGGTGACGGTCGGGATCAGCGACTGCGTAGTCACGCAGAATCCCCACGCCGTTCTTGCGACCCATGCGCTTGGATCCTGTATCGCGGTCGCCATTCACGATCCAGTGGCCTGCGTAGCTGGCTTGTTGCACTTCATGCTTCCTGAAGCCGACCTGGATCGCGAGAAAGCCACAGCTCGACCCTTTATGTTCGCCGATACCGGCATACCGATACTTTTTCATCGGTCCTACGAGCTTGGAGCCCAAAAACAAAGGTTGATCGTTACAGCCATTGGAGGTGCCCAGGTACTTAACACCGATGACTCCTTCCATATTGGAAAACGGAACTATCTCGCCCTTCGGAAGATCCTGTGGAAGGCCAATGTTATGTTGCACCACGAGGATATCGGGGGGACCTTGCCGAGAAGTGTGCGCTTTGAGGTAGCAAGCGGGCGGATTGTTGTTTCACACGGCAGGGCTGAAAAAGAAATCGTGCAAGCAGGCAAGTACAGGAGCAAAGCAAAACATGGCCTTTAACATCTTGATTGTCGACGACTGTCCCAGCATGCGGAAGGTCATTCGCCGTGTTCTTGCTCTGTCGGGCTTCGAAACAGGAGCCTGCCTGGAGGCCAGTGACGGAGTCGAGGCGCTGTCTCTTCTTGAAACGGAGCCGGTGGACATCGTTCTCGCTGACATCAACATGCCCAATATGAACGGGGAACAACTGGTCGAAATAATCGCGGCGCACCCGAAACATCGTTTGCTTCCCGTGCTGGTGATCTCCACGGATCGCAGCGAAGACCGGTTAACAAGGGTCTTGGCGCTGGGAGCTCGCGGTTACGTCACAAAGCCATTCATACCGCAGGACTTGGCGTCTGCAATGAACAAAGTGGTAGGAGGCGATGATGCTGGCAGAAGAGTGTAAGCCCTGGTTGACACGTGCTGTCGCTGAGATTCTCGAATCGATGTGCTTCATCGCCTTTGAGGGAGAAGTGCCCTTGCCGCCCAGGGCAGGTCGCGATTGGGTGGCCCGGAAAGTGAGCTTTCAAGGGCCTCAACGCGGCAGCTTCGGCCTTTATAGTCCGTTGTCGACCGCTCGCGCCGCTGCTTCTAATTTCCTGGGGGAAGAACCAGACCAGATAGCCGACGCAGATGCGGGGGAGATCCTCGGTGAAATCACAAACATGGCTTGTGGCACGTTTCTGGGTCTGGCCCATGCAAAGCAGCACTTCGACCTGTCTCCGCCGCAAGCCGACGACCCCTGGGTTCATACACCAGGTACCCGTCGAATGAGCCAGGCCTTGGACATCAAAGAGGGAGTGCTCGTGGCCTGGTTGGAAATGGAGCCGTGCCGATGAGCTCCGGAAGAAAAATCAAGGTTCTCATCGTCGATGACTCCGCCATTGTGCGGAAGCTGCTGGCTGAATCCATTGCCGCCGAAACGGATATGGAAGTGGTTGGAACCGCTCCCGACCCGTATGTAGCTCGAGATAAAATTCTCGCGCTCCGGCCCGACGTCCTTACCCTGGATATTGAAATGCCGCGCATGGATGGGTTGACGTTTCTGAAGAAAGTGATGCAGTTTCAGCCCATGCCGGTGATCATCATCAGCTCACTTGCCCAGTCTTCATGCGAGATCTCGCTGGAGGCGCTTCGCTATGGCGCTGTCGACGTGATGGCCAAGCCGAGCGGCCCCTACTCCATCGGAGAGCTTCGCGAGGTACTGCCCGGAAAGCTTCGCGCTGCGGCCGCGGCTCGCGTCCGCAAAGCAGAAGCCCATCCGGCCCCATCTCCATCCCCGGCTTCACGGCCTGCCCCTTCCGCCACCTCCTTTCGAGCAGATACCGTGATCGCAATCGGCGCATCAACAGGTGGCACGGAAGCCATTCACGATGTGTTGGTGCAACTTCCCCCAAATACCCCGGGCATGGTCATCACGCAACACATTCCCAAGCTATTCTCAGCATCGTTCGCGGCCCGGCTCGATCGCATCTGCGCGTTTGAAGTCAAGGAAGCTGCTGATGGTGACGAGGTGCATGCGGGACGGGCGCTGATTGCTCCAGGCGACCGCCACATGGTCCTCCGTCGTGCCGGTTCCACCTACCGTGTCCAGCTTCATGATGGTCCAAAGGTTTGTTATCAACGGCCGGCCGTGGACGTCATGTTCGCTTCAGTGGCGGCGGCGGTCGGGCAAAACGCCATTGGCGTTCTTTTAACAGGCATGGGCTCGGACGGGGCACAAGGGCTGCTGACCATGAAGAATGCCGGGGCTCGCACCATCGCTCAGGATGAAGCGACCTGCGTTGTCTATGGCATGCCCAAGGAGGCTGTCCGCATGGGAGGCGTACAAAGGGTAGTTCCGCTACTGGCCATCCCGGCTGCAATCCTCAAGGAGGCCTCGACCCTGACCGGCTCCTGATCTTATCAGTCACGACCCAAGCGCGATCACCTCGGCCCTGGCGGCTTGCGAGTTGAGTCCGTGACAAAGGTCGAGCTGCAGGGGCAGTCCCGGGAAACCCATCAACTCCGGCTTACAACAAAGTTTGTGAGCAGACCCGGTCAAACACGTACAAAATCCCGACTCCCTGCGGATCGTATAGCCCAAAACAGGAAGGTATTCACCATCCGGGGCAGCAGAAAAAAGCTTTGGGGGGGGGGCTTCTCACAGTGTAAGAACGGTATTGTCGCCTTGTCGGGGTTGCCGATGACGTTCGCCTACATGAAGCGAAGTACCCATGGGATCGGATATAGATGGCGCATGGTGTCCACCGTTCCAAGCCATGATCCACTCGGCATCCTGAACGCCGGTCCGCCCGGACCCACCCAGGCCATCGAGCGGCAGAAATCATACCGGACGGAATAGAAAGGTACGCGTCCGGCACCCCGGGCACCGGGCGATCCTATGGAAAGTCGAGCGAAGCTGCCTGTCCGCGGCTACCGTAGATGCAACACCGGCGTGGACCGCTACAAGCGGCTGCCCCGGCCTCGCCCGAACAGGAGATACAAAATCACGAGCAGCAGGATGAGGCTCAAACCTCCACCGCCGTAGTACCCGGCGCCAGGCCCCATATAGTACCCGCCGCCGCCGAACAGCAAAAGAAGAATCACAAGAATGATGATGAGTGGCATGCGCCGGAGTGTAGCACAGCAGACATAAAGGCCGCGTTGGTAAGCTGTTCCGCAACAACCGCTTTATCCCGCTCCGGCCAGCTTGGCCTTTAGCTGCGGAAGCCACAGCTCCTGCGCCGAAGGCTCCATGCCGCCCGCCAGCGCCAGCGCCCGTTGAAACGCGTCGTGAGCGGCGGCCTCCTCGCCGGCCTTCCGTTCGGCATCGCCCAGCTGTAACCATGCGTCAAACGAACCCGGCGCGATCCCCACGGCGAGCTTCGCTTCCCGCACGGCCCCGGCCGCGTCCCCGGCCTGCAACAAACGGAGCGATCGCTGTGTCGGCGCGATCGCGGCGGCCAGCGGGAAAGCAAACGTGCCCCGGAACACGAGCACCCCGCCATCGATGACCGCCTCGGGCTGCCTCGCCATCAAGGACTGGTAAGGGTTGCGCACCCGCGTGCCGAACTCGAACCCGTTCTCATCGCCCGCGCTCATCAGCACCACGCCGCTCACCACGGGCGGTATTTGGAGGTCGACCTCGCTGCTTGTATCGAAAGTAGGCAGCAGCCGGCAGGGAATCCCGTAGTCTGACGGCTGGACAAACGGCGCAACGAAGTAGCCGAACCAGCAGTCTTGAATGCCGTTCGCCTTCAGGTACGCTGATACCGATAGAAGTTGCTGCCCCCAGTCCGCGTTTGAATCCGTCAGGTACTTGTAGGTCTGGAAACGACCTCCCGAAGACGCACCCCAGGCTTCGTTCGCGTACGGCAGGTAGTTCGGGTAGGCACGGAGCGAGCTCGCGGCGTGCGCCGCAAACAACAGCGCCACGGCATACACCCATCGCCGATCCCGTTGTTGTGGTGCCGGCTCGACCAGCGACCACGCCCCGCCCGCCGCAAACACAAGCAGAAACGGCACCACGGGCAGGACATGCCGCATGCCGATATTAAGCTGCGCATTCATCGCGACCAGCAGGTACACCGCCGCCGGCAGCAGCAGAAACCACACCTCGCGCCCTTTTCGCAGCTTTCCCGAGATCGCCGCCCAGGCCGCCACCAGCACCAGCGCCATCGAGCCCAGCGTCAGCTTGATCGCGAGCACACTCGGGAAATACGCCCACACCCCGTGCGCGTACACCTTGCCGAACAGGAAACTAGGCATCCAGTTCGTCAGCCGGCGCACGTCGGTCAACCCGTAGAGCCAGCTTTCCGGCAACAGGTGCAGCCTCGCGCATAGCAGGATTCCCCTTGCCTCGAGCGGCTTCAGTGGGCCCACGTACGCGGCCAGTGACGGATCGAGCCGCAAGCCGGCCGGCCTGGCCGCGTAGCGAAAACCGTAAAACGCCCACAACACCACGACAGCGACCCCACCGATCGCCACGAGTGCACCGGCGAGCCGCAACGCTTCCTGCACCGGGCGTTTCCCCTGCGCACGCCACCTTGTCCACCATTCGCCCGCAAGCAGCAGCACCAGCACCGGGAGCAGAATCACTGCCGAGTGTTTCGCCGCAAGCGCCAGCCCCGCGGCCAACCCCGTCACGAGCAGCCGGCCCCATGAAGGCCGCTTAACGTACCGGTAGAGCGCCCACGCCGTCGCGAAAAACAGGCACGAAATCGCCGCGTCCGTTGTGACCAGCGCCCCATGGGTCAGCAGGTTCGGCTCCAGCACTAGGAGCGCCATCGCCAGCAAGCCAGCCCCGGTCCCGAACATCTCGCTTCCTGCGCCAAACACCAGCAGCGCCAACACGAGGGCAAACACGCTGGCCGCCATCCGTGCCCGGAACAACAATGTCGCGGCCGGGTAACTGCCGTTGCCGAACAACAATTCCCGGCCGCCGAAGTACGCTTCATCCTTGAAAAATCGATGTCCCAGCCTCGGCGTCGGGAGCGGCAGTCCCACCAGCGGCAGCGCGGCCACCATTTTCACCATCGGCGGGTGCTCAGGGTTTAGACCAAAGTCGCCGGTGCGCAGCGACATCCAGCCTGCGAACAGGTGGTCACCCTCGTCCCAGCTCACCGACTCGCGCCGCACACTGCCGCCCAACTCCGCCGCCATGACCCCCAGCAGCAACAGCACTGTTGCCCATACCCGCCAGCTTGCCCGCATGGTTGCGCCCCCGCGACAGCTTACGCGAGAAGCACAAGCAAAGGCTGGTGTAACATCACTAACAGAGGCAGGTTCAGCTTCGTCAGGCTTTTCGTGCGCCGCACCGTCAAGTCGGCAATCATGGGAAACCTGTGATGCGAGTCCTTCCCCAGATCCTCCCCGCATTTGGCAACGTATCTATGCCTTGCTCGCTCCCTCCTCGTTGGGATGCTTTGCAATTGGCTTGCCGTCCATTGGGAGGATTGAATGCCTTCTCAGCGCATTGCCCGGGTTCCCCGGTTTTCGGACCTTTACATCCTGTTCCTTGCCGCGTGGACGCTTGCCTGTACCGTGCTTCTGTTTCCGCGCCTTGCCCGCAAGTGGCTCCTGGGCGACTGGCTCATCAACTACCAGGGCGGCTTTGTGCGCCGAGGCCTTCCGGGCGAGCTTGCCTTCCGACTCGGCCACCTCACCGTCATTCCTCCGACCGTGTGGATCACTTTGGCGGTTGTTCTGCTTTATGTTGTGCTTTTTGTTTCCTTTCGGACGCTTTTCGCCGCCTGCTCGCGACGCTTGTGGACCTGGGTCCTGCTCTTGTCTCCCGCGACCCTTGCCTTTCCCGTGCTTGATCTGCTGGCCGGCTTCCACAAGGAGCTTTTGTTTCTCGCGGCACTCGCCTTGTTTGCGGCCCTGCTTCTCAGGCAGCGGCTTTCCCCGCTCCTGGCCACCGGCTATCTCGCTCTCGCGATCCCGCTCACCACGCTCGCGCATGAACCCCTTTTCTGCTTCGCGCCTTACTTCCCCGCGGCCCTGGTGCTCGGCGGCCGCA
>CAXTYP010000030.1:0-7731 GCA_964248435.1 uncultured Acidobacteriaceae bacterium
ACCTCCACTCGGTCCAAAGCAATATCGTGATCTTTCATCTGCGCGGCGGCCGCGATGCCAGCGCCGTCGTCGCCACGCTCAAGCACCGCGGCGTCCTCGCGGGCGCGGTCGGCCCGCACGCCGTCCGCTTTGTCACGCACAAGGATGTGGATCGCAATAGCTGCGCTCACGCCGCGCGCGTCGCGGCCGAGGTACTGGCCGAGGGTTAAACCGCTTGCGCGGCCGGCGGCCATTCCGTCGCATGCCTTTGACGAGTACACGTCCGGAAGGGACCGTCAGCCGCACAGTTGATTTGCATCTCAGGTTAAGCAAACAGGAGATCCCGCATGGCCATTCGCACCCTGGAAATCACCAAAAACGGCTCCGGCTACACCGTGCTTGAACAGGCCGGCTCCAACTACCGTAAAGACTCGGCCACCTATCACTCCCCCAATCGCGAAGACGCGGCCGGCTGGCTCCGGCGCCAGGGCGGCGCACCCGACTTTGTCGACCAGGCGCTGGAAGACGCCGCGACCTCCGAGCGCGTTTTCCTCGAGATCCCCGGCAACTATGACGAGGCGGAAGGCTTCCCGAAGCAGGGCTAAGCAGCCCGCCCCCTCAGCCGGTATAAAATATTGCCCATGCCCAAGTATTCCGTCGTCGTCCCGTTCCACAACGAAGAAGAAAACGTAACCGCCCTTTACGACCGTCTCAAGGACGTCATGGAGCAGATCGGTGACTCCTTCGAACTGGTACTGGTCGATGACGGCTCTTCTGACCGCAGCTACAAGTTGCTAGAAGAGATCGCGGCGGTTGATTCGCGCGTCCTGGTCGTGAAACTTCGCCGCAACTTCGGGCAAACTTCCGCGCTGGCCGCCGGTTTTGACCACGCGCAGGGTGAGTTCGTGCTCGCCATGGATGGTGATCTTCAGCACGACCCCGCGGAAATTCCTCACTTCGTCGAAAAACTGGAAGAAGGCTACGACGTCGTCAGCGGCTGGCGCAAGGAGCGCATCGACAACTTCGTGATGCGCCGCATCCCGTCCCGCTGCGCCAACTGGCTCATGGCCCGGCTTTCTGGCGTTGATATCCATGACTTTGGGACCACCTTCAAGGCTTATCGTCGCGAGGTCATCCAGTCGGTCCCGCTTTATGGCGAAATGCACCGCTTTATTCCCGCCCTTGCAAGCTGGTACGGCGCGTCCATTTGCGAAATTCCCATCAAGAACGTCCAGCGCGAACGCGGCAAGAGCCACTACGGCATCGGCCGCACGTTCCGAGTCTTTTTTGACCTCCTGACCATCCGCTTTCTGCTCAAGTACATGACGCGTCCACTGCACTTTTTCGGTTCCATCGGCGCCTTGTCCATGCTGGGCGGCAGCGCAGTCGCGCTGCTTCTCCTGTGCCTCAAAATCTTCACGCACCAGCACCTGATGGATGAGCACGGACCCTTGTTTGTGGTCGCCGGCATCCTCATCCTTGCCGGCATCCAGATGCTCGCGATCGGCCTGCTCGGCGAACTGCAGGTCCGCCACTACCACCACTCCGGCCAGCGCTCCCCCTACGCCATCGATCGCCTGGTGCGCCTCCGCGCCCCCGAAGAGCCCTCCCTCCTGCGCGGCAATTGAGTCAATCCATCCCCCGCGAAGCTCCATGTCCGCGGCCGCTCCCACGGCTGGGACGCAAACTGCAGATTTCACCTGCAGCCCTCGCCGGCTCCGTGTTATGCCTCGCGACGACTGTTCCTCCGGAACGGCGCCTTCCTTATCTTGTCCACTTACATCCCTTTAACCCAGTCAGCGCGCGCGTTCGAGAGCTTCGAAGTTGCTTCAGGGCGCAGTCCAGCAGCTCCGCCTTGAACATGATTCAAAGCCATGGCTCCGATGTTAGGATCAGCCACTAACATGACCGCCCGGTTCCTTGCTTGCGGGTGGGGGCCCGGCCTCCACTTACATCCCCCGCCCTCCTGCTGCATCCAACCCCCCGTATGCCCCTCACCGCCTTCGCTTCGCTCGTGCTCGGCCTCGGCTTTGTTAACGGTCTGCGCACCCTGGTCCCGGTCACCGCCCTGTGCTGGGGCGCGCACCTCCACTGGATCTCCTTCGCGCAGACCCCCTTCGCTTTCCTGGCCAATCCCATCTCGCTGGGTGTGTTTTCAGCCATGGCCGTCGGCGAGCTGATCGGCGACAAGCTTCCGAAAACCCCCGCTCGCACGAAGCCTTTTTCACTGGCCGCCCGCCTCGGTTTCGGCGCAACCTGTGGAGCCGCCCTGGCCTCGATCGCCGGCGCATCTTTGCCGGCCGGCGCTGTGCTCGGCGCTTTGGGCGCTCTCGCGGGCTCCTATGCCGGCTTGGGCTTGCGTCGCGCACTCACGGGGGGTGCCGGCCTTTCCGACCCGCCGGTCGCCCTCACCGAAGATGCCCTTGCTCTCGCCGGTGCTTTCTTCATCGTGTCTCGCTTTTAGCGCAGAACAGAAAGTGATTCCGCCTTGCCCGAAAACACCAGGCCCGAAGATGCTGCGCCCAGCACAAGCAAGCCCGAAGCCGTAGACGCCCTGATCCTCGGCTCCGGCCAGGCCGGCAACCCACTCGCGTCCGCCCTTGCCGCCAAGGGCAAGCGGGTCGTCCTGGTCGAAAGCAAACTGGTGGGCGGTACCTGCGTCAACTCCGGCTGCACGCCGACCAAGACCATGATCGCCAGCGCCCGTGTTGCCGAGTCTGCCCGGCACGCAGCCAGGTTCGGCGTCCACACCGGCCCGGTTACGGTAGAAATGGCCGAGGTCCGCAAACGCAAGCGCGAAATCGTCGACGTTTGGCGCACCAGCAGCGAAAAGGGCCTTGCTTCCAGCGACCGGATCGAGCTCGTCCACGGCACCGCTCGGTTCGTTGGCCTCCGCATCGTCGAGGTCACGCTTAACAGCGGGGGCGGTACCCGCACCTTGACCGCCCCGCTCATCTTCATCAATACCGGCCTCCACTCCGTCATCCCGCCCGGCCTCGGGCTCGAGCAGGTCCCCTTCCTTACCAACGAGAGTGTGATGGAACTCGACGAAGTGCCCCGGCACCTCGTCATCCTGGGCGGCAGCTACATCGCCGTTGAGTTCGCCCAAATGTTCCGCCGCTTCGGTGCCGAGGTCACGGTCGTCAACCGCGACCCACAACTGCTGCCCCGTGAGGACCCAGACGTCGCACAATGCCTCGGGCAGATCCTCGAAGAGGACGGCATCACGGTCCTGCACAACGCAAACGCCCTGGCCGCCGGCGTCAGGCCCGAAGGCGTCTCCCTCGTGATCCGAACGGAAGGCGAGTCCGAACAAACGCTGATTGGCTCGCACCTGCTGCTCGCCGCCGGCCGCGCTCCCAACACCGAAGTCCTCAACCTCCCAGCCACCGGTGTCCTGCCTGACGAGCACGGCTTTGTTGCCGTCAACGACCGGCTCGAAACCGCATGCCCCGGCATCTTCGCCCTCGGCGACGTCAAGGGCGGCCCCGCCTTCACCCACATCTCCTACGACGACTACCGCATCGTCGCCGCCAACCTGCTTGAAGGCGGCCATCGCACCACCGTCGACCGCCCTGTCCCCTATACCGTCTTCACCGATCCCGAGCTCGGCCGCATCGGTTTGTCGGCTGCCGAAGCACGGAAGCAGGGCTACAACATCCGCATCGCCAAGATGCCCGCCAGTTCCGTTGCCCGCGCATACGAGACCGGCGACGACCGCGGCCTCCTGAAAATCATCGTCGATGCCGACACGGAGCAGATCCTCGGTGCGGCCATCCTGCTTGCTGAAGGCGGCGAGGTCGCGGCCATCGTGCAAACCGCCATGATGGCCAAGCTTCCGTACCCCGTCCTGCGGGACGCTGTCTGGGCCCATCCCACCTGGGCCGAATCGCTCAACAACATCTTCTTCAAGTGGGAAGAGTAACGTCTCGGCCCGGCAGTCAGACCTGACCGCTGCACCTGACAACTACATCGCCTTGCCGCTCATCTCCCCTTTTGACGAAACTGATCCACAGCAAGGAAGTCGCATGCCAGTCCAGAAAAAACCGCTTCCCAAGCCTGACAACGGGCGGAAGCGCGTCGCCATCGAGCACGTGGTTCCCGAAATCGACGCTGGCCGCTACCCCGCCAAGCGCGTCGCAGGCGAGCAGGTTGTTGTCGAGGCCGACATCTTCGGCGATGGGCACGACCACGTAGAAGCGCGCTTGCTGGTCCTCGCTCCCGGCGAAAAAACGTGGACGGTGACTCCCATGCAGCCGCTCGGCAATGACCGTTGGCAGGCTGCTTTTTCAACCCCAGCCCCAGGGCTGTACCAGTACACCCTGGCCGGCAGCATCGACCACTTCGATACCTGGCGCGACGGGCTCCAAAAGAAGTTCGCCGCAGGCCAGGACGTCGGCCTGGAGCTCCAAACCGGCAGCCTTCTGCTGGCCGCGATGTCCACGCGCGCGCGCGCGGAGGACAGCAAGGCCCTCCAGGCGTCCGCCCAGTTGCTACGCAAGAATGGCGACACACTGTTCGCCCTTGAAAGCGCCGGGGAGGCGCAGGCGCAAAGAGCCGCGCTCGCTGCCCCCGCTCTCACCCCCAATCTGCTCGCACTCGCCTCCCGCTACCCCGACGAAACACTGGAAACGCGCTACGAGCGCATTCTCGAAGTCGCCGTCGATCGCGCGCGCGCGCGCTTCTCCACCTGGTACGAGCTGTTTCCTCGCTCGCAGGGCAACGTCGCCGGCGAGAACGCCCCGGCCCACGGCACCTTTCGCGACGTCGAAGCGAAGCTCCCGTACCTCCAGGCTCTCGGCTTTGACGTACTCTACATGCCGCCCATCCACCCGATCGGTCACAGCTTCCGTAAAGGCAAAAATAACGCCACCACGGCCGGTCCTGGCGATGTCGGTTCCCCCTGGGCCATCGGTGCCGCCACGGGCGGCCATCTCGCCATCCTCCCCGAGCTCGGTACCTTTGGCGACTTCGAGCACCTGCGCGCCGCCGCCGCCAGCCACGGCATGGAGCTCGCCCTCGACATCGCCTTCCAGTGCGCGCCCGATCACCCCTGGGTGACCGAGCACCCGGGTTGGTTCAAACACCGTGCCGACGGTTCCATCCAGTACGCCGAAAATCCGCCCAAGAAATACCAGGACATCTATCCTATCGACTTCGAATCAGAAGACTGGTCCGCGCTCTGGGACGCGCTCGCCGGCGTCTTTCTCTTCTGGGCCGAGCGCGGCGTCCGCATCTTTCGCGTCGACAACCCCCACACCAAGGCCTTTCCTTTCTGGGAATGGGCCATCGCCGAGGTCAAGCGCCAATACCCCGACGCGCTTTTTCTGGCGGAAGCCTTTACCCGCCCACGCGTCATGGAGCACCTGGCCAAGCTCGGTTTCTCGCAGAGCTACACCTACTTCTGCTGGCGCACCACGGGGGTCGAGCTCCGGCAGTACCTCACGGAGCTCACGCAGACCGAACAGTGGCAGTACTTTCGTCCCAACTTCTGGCCCAACACCCCTGACATCAACCCGCTCAATCTCCAGTCCGGCGGCCAAGCATCCTTTGCGTTGCGCCTGCTGCTCGCCGCCGCCACCAACCCCTCCTACGGCATCTATGGTGGCGTATACGAGAACCTGGTCGATGCCCCATTCCGGCAGGGCGGCGAAGAATATCTCGACTCGGAAAAGTACGAGATCAAGCACTGGCCGCTTTCACTTGAAAACCCCATCGCCCAGCTGCTCGCCACCGTCAACCGTGCTCGCCGCGAGCACCCGGCGCTCCAAACCTTTGATTCTTCCCTGCGCTTCCACGCCACCGATAACCCGCAACTCCTCGCCTGGAGCAAGCGCTCGGCCGATGGATCCGATACCGTTCTCGCCGTGGTCAACCTCAATCCCTTCGCTCGCGAAACCGGCTGGCTCTACCTCGACACCGCCCGGCTCGGCCTGACCGACGACTCGGTCTACACTGTCGAAGACCTGCTTTCTGGCGCGACCTACACCTGGCAGGGCCCCAGCAACTTCGTCGCGCTTGATCCATCTGTCCAGCCCGGCCATCTATTCGTTGTCAACGGAACCGAACCCATCAGGAGGCAGCAGTGAAGCGGCAGGGAAGTGCGTCCGACCCACTTTGGTACAAGGACGCCATCATTTACGAGCTCCATGTGCGCGCCTTTGCCGACTCCAACCACGACGGCATCGGCGACTTTCCCGGCCTGCTCGGCAAGCTCGACTACCTCCAGGACCTCGGCGTCACCTGCATCTGGCTCCTTCCGTTCTTCCCTTCGCCCCTGCGCGACGATGGCTACGACATCTCGGACTACCTGTCGGTCAATCCCAGCTATGGGACCGTTGACGATTTCAAGCGCTTTCTCCACGCCGCCCACGACCGCGACATGCAGGTCATGGTGGAACTCGTCATCAATCACACCTCCGACCAGCACCCCTGGTTCCAGGCCGCCCGCAAAGCCGCGCCTGACTCGCCCCAGCGTGAAATGTACGTTTGGAGCGACACGGACGCGCTTTATAAAGATGCCCGCATCATCTTTACCGACACTGAAAAGTCCAACTGGACCTGGGACCCGGTGGCCAACGCCTACTATTGGCACCGTTTCTTTTCGCACCAGCCCGATCTCAACTTCGACAACCCCCGCGTCGTCGAAGAAGTCATCGACATCATGCGGTTCTGGCTCGACATGGGCGTCGACGGCCTGCGCATGGACGCCATCCCGTACCTGATCGAGCGCGACGGCACCAACTGCGAAAACCTGCCGGAAACCCATGCCGCCATCAAGAAAATCCGCGCCGCCATCGACGAAGGCTACGAAGGCCGCCTGATCCTCGCCGAAGCCAACCAGTGGCCCGAAGATGTGCGCCCTTACTTCGGCGATGGCGACGAGTGCCATATGGCCTTCCACTTCCCGCTGATGCCGCGCATCTACATGGCGCTCCGGCAGGAAGACCGGCTGCCCATCACCGACATCATGGCGCAAACCCCGGGCATCCCCGAGAACTGTCAATGGGGCATCTTCCTCCGCAACCACGACGAGCTCACCCTCGAAATGGTCTCCGAGGAAGAACGCGACTACATGTACCTGGCCTATTCCGCTGACCCTCGCATGCGCATCAACATCGGCATCCGCCGCCGCCTCGCGCCGTTGGTCGACAACAACCGTCGCCGCATCGAGCTGCTCAACTCGCTCCTGTTTTCCTTTCCCGGCACGCCCATCCTCTACTACGGCGATGAGATTGGCATGGGCGACAACATCTATCTGGGCGATCGCAACGGCGTCCGTACCCCCATGCAGTGGTCGGGCGATCGCAATGCCGGCTTTTCGCGCGCTGTGCCTGCCAAGCTCTTTTCACCCGTCATCATGGACCCTGTGTGGGGCTACGAAGCGGTCAACGTGGAAGCCCAGCAGTCCGACCCATCCAGCCTTCTGAGCTGGATGCGCAACATGATCTCCCTGCGCAAGCTGTTCCAGGTTTTTGGCCGGGGCACCCTGCGGTTTCTTCAGCCGGAAAACCGTAAAGTGCTCGCTTATGTTCGCGAAGACGCCCACCAGACCATTCTTTGCGTCGCCAACCTGTCCCGGTTCGCCCAGCCCGTTACCCTTGATTTGTCCGAGTTCGAAGGCATGACGCCCGTTGAAATGCTCGGCTACGTCGAGTTTCCCTCCATCACCAAGGCCCCCTACCACGTCACCCTCAGTTCCTACGGCTTCTTCTGGCTTGAGCTCCAACCCTCGCCGAGTCGCGAGGCCCT
>CAXTYP010000030.1:7831-14465 GCA_964248435.1 uncultured Acidobacteriaceae bacterium
GGTGCCGTCGTCGGCTCGGTGCTTGCTCCGGGAGATTCCGGCATCCTGGCCGACGCGATGTACACGGACGAGGCCGCCACCGCCCTGCTCGATCTGCTCTCCAAAGCCGGCGAACTGCCCACGCACTCCGGCATTCTCCGGGGTATCCCGTCGTCGATCCTTGCCGAGCTTCAGGGTCCTTCCACGGCCGCCCTGCCGCCCCGCCGCTCCTCGGCCGAGCAAAGCAATACCTCCATCTTCTTCGGCGACCGGCTGATCATGAAGCTCTTCCGCCGCCTCCAGTTCGGCCCCAATCCTGACGTCGAGATCGGCCGGTATCTCACCGAAGACTCCGCCTTTCGCAACATCGCCCCATTCGGCGGTGAAATCTCCTACTCCAAAACATCGCAGCAGCCTGCCACCATTGCCCTTCTCCAGGGACTGGTTCAGAACGAGGGCGACGGCTGGCAGTGGACGCTTGAAGAGCTGGGCCGCTACTACGAAGGCGCGCTCGCCTCGCCCTTCCCGGAGGCGCAGCTGCCGCAACCCGGCACATCCATCGACCCCCGGGGCACTGCCATGCTTCAGGCTCGCGATGCCGCGGGCTTCTACCTGGAAGCAGCCTGCACGCTCGGCCGCCGTACCGCCGAAATGCATCTCGCCCTGGCCCAGCCGACAGACCATGCGGCGTTTGCTCCGGAACCCATCTCCCCTGACGACTTCCGCGCTCTCGAGCGGCAGCTTCAGGCTCACGGCGCGCATGCATTTGATGTTCTACGCGGCAGCTTCGCCCAACTCGACAGGGGCAGGCTGGGTGAGGGTTCTGAAAACGTCGTTGAACTCGCCGGTCTCGTTCTGAGCCGCCGCCGCCCCATCCTGAACACCTTTTCCGTCCTTTCCTCCGGCAATCTCACGGCCTTGCGCACCCGCGTGCATGGCGACTACCACCTTGGTCAAACGCTTCGGTCCAAGGGCGATTTCGTTCTCCTCGATTTCGAAGGGGAACCTGCCCGCTCCCTCGATGAGCGTCGCGCGAAACAATCCCCGATGAAGGACGTCGCCGGCATGCTTCGCTCCTTCTCCTACGCCGCCTATGCCGCCCTTTCCCGCTCGACCCAGCGCCGCCCCCAGGACTTCGAAACCCTGGAACCCTGGGCCCGCCTCTGGGAGGCTGCCGTTTCGTCGGAATTTCTCGGCTCCTATCGCAAGCTCACCGCCGGCAGCGGGCTCCATCCGGCCGATGATGTGGGCTTCCACCAACTCCTCAACGTCTACCTCCTCGACAAGGCTTTGTATGAGCTCGTCTATGAGTTGAACAACCGCCCGACCTGGGTCAGGATTCCGCTTTCCGGTATTTCACAACTTTCACGCGGGCCCGTAGCATAAAGGCTGGAGTCGCCAAGCATGTCCCAAAGCGCGTCAAACACCGGAACGGAACCTGTCGCGGTGCTCACCCCTGCGCATCCGACACCAACGACCACAACCGCCCTCTTTTTAGGCGTCACCGGTGCGGCCGACCCCGAGCAGCTGCGCGCCCACGCAGCCAGGCTTTCCTCCGCCGGCGCCTTGCCCGGCGTTCATCTCACCCTCGCGTACCCCGGGGCTGAAACCAACCGCACCCCAGTCGACGATTCCATCGATCTCCTTTCCTACCCGCTTCCAACGGCTGAAAGCGCCAACTCCCCGTGGGCCCAGACCGCCGCCGTCCAGGCCGCCCTTTTGTCCCTTTCCTCCGAGTCTCAGCCGCTTCCCGCTGCTGTTGTTCTGCTTCACCCCGACCTCGAAGCCCTGACACCTGCCGCGGTGGTCCAACTTTCGGCACCCGTTCTCGCCGGCGAAGCCGACCTTGTGATCGCGGACTACACCCTCAGCCCTTTCGACGGCCTGCTCAACCGCGCTCTGCTTGCGCCGCTCAGTCGCGCTCTTTACGGCAAACGTGTTCACTTTCCCCTGGCGCCCGACTTCGCTGTTTCTCCCCGCCTGGCCGCTCGGCTCGCCGTGAGCGGGCACAGCCGCTCCGCCGGCGCCGGCACCTCCGTGCTGTGGCCTTCCACGGTTGCCGCCGGCATCGATGCCTCGGTCGCCGAAGCCCATCTCGGACTCCAACATCCTTCCCCGGCCGGCGACATGGATCTCAGCGCCGTCCTGTCGCAGCTTGTTGGCTCACTTTTCGCCGAGATGGAAACTCACGCTCCCTTGTGGCAGCGCGTTCGTTCGGTCGCGGCCGTACCCCTCCCTCACCCCGTTGACACCGCCCGCGCCGGGGCGTCGCCGCATGACATTGACACTGCCCCCATGGTCAAATCCTTCCTGCTCGGCTCCCGCAGCCTTCAGGACGTTTGGGGGCTCCTGCTGCCCCCTGTTACCCTTCTCGACCTCAAGCGTCTCGCCCTGCTTCCCCCCGAGCGGTTCCGTATGCCCGACGAACTCTGGGTTCGTATCGTCTATGACTTCGCGCTTGGCTATCGCCTGCGCACCCTCAACCGCACCCACCTTCTCGGCGCGTTGACGCCGCTTTACCTTGGCTGGGTCGCCTCCTTTATCAACGAAGCCCGCACAGAGCCTGGCTTCGATCCCGAAATCCGCTCCGAAAAACTCGCTCGTTCCTTTGAAGACGGCAAGCCCTACCTGGTCCGTCGCTGGCGTTGGCCTGACCGCTTCAACCCTTGATCACTTCCGCTAACAACCTAGCGTAGAAAACACGAAAGCTGTCGTAAAAGAAGCACAAATCGCCTGAGCATTCCCGTTTTGGAACTCCGCCACCGGGCTCAAGCGCCAGTGCCATGCAATACCGCTTTACAGGAGGCCCGCATGGGTCAACAGATCGCACAGTCACTGCAGGATTCAGTCGGCCGCGTCATCACAAAGATCGTCGTCCTGCTGCCCGGCATCGTCGCCTTTGTCGTGGTTCTGTTTGTCTTCGCCGCCATCGCATTTGGCCTCGCCTGGGTCGTCGGGCGCATTCTCGTTGCCCTCCGCTTTGACGCCCGTTTTGAGCAAAGCGAACAGCTCGCCGAGTGGACCCACTCACCCTCTCGCCTGGTCGCCCGCATCGTCTTTTGGGGCGTTTTTCTTCTCGGTGTCCTGGTCGCCATCTCCGCGTTTGAGGCTGGCTCCGCCGATACCGGTGTTTCGGCCTATGTTTTCTCCTACGTGCCGCGCGTGGTCGGCGCGCTGATCCTGCTGTTTGCCGGCAACCTGATCGCCCGCGTCCTGGGTCGCTCGATCCTCATCTCCGGCGTCAATATGAACCTCCAGTACGCCCGGCTCCTCGGCACCGGCGTCAAGTGGCTCGTTCTGGTGCTCACCGCCGCCATGGTGCTCGACCACCTCCAGATTGGCGGACGCATCGTCGATCTTGCCTTCGGCATCCTTTTCGGAGGTATCGTTTTTGCGCTCGCCCTGGCCGTCGGCCTCGGCTCCCGCGACCTCGTCACCCGCTCCCTTGAGCGCGAAATCGTCAGCAACCGTCCCGTCCCGGTTCCGGCCCCGGAGGACCGCATCCACCACTTCTAGAGCTCCTCCCACAGCGCTGTATCCGGAAAGCCTCCACCCTGACCGAGGGGGAATCAGCACAACGCTTCCACCCAATCCCGCAACTCACTTCTCACCTGGGCAGCCGCTCACCGCTACCAGGCCACGAGGTGCCAGGTGCCCCCGAGAAAATCCCGGCCGAAAGAAGCCGCCGCAGCAACAGCCGTCATTCCCTCGCCAGCCACCTCCAGCGACGAGGTCGACCAGCAACTCGCCCGCTACCGCGCCATGCGCGATTTCGGCACCACTGCCGAGCCCGCCGGCGGCACCACCGCGACCTGGGCCCCGCCCGGCGGCCTTCCCTTTGTCATCCAGAAGCACGCCGCCACCCGGCTCCACTACGACTTTCGCCTGGGCTGGCGCGGCGTCCTCAAGAGCTGGGCCTGTGCCAAGGGACCCAGCTACAACACCCATGACAAGCGACTCGCCGTCGAGGTCGAAGACCATCCCATGGAGTACGGCGGCTTTGAAGGCACTATCCCCAAGGGTCAGTACGGCGGCGGCACCGTTCTGCTGTGGGACCAGGGCACCTGGGAACCGCTCCCCGGCACCGACTTCGACGAGGGTCTCAAGAAAGGCTCGCTCAAATTCACTCTCCACGGCCACAAGCTCCAGGGCCGCTGGACGCTGGTGCGCATGGGTGGCAAGGCCGCCCATGAAGGCAAACCCAACTGGCTCCTGATCAAGGAGCATGACGGAAACGAGCGCCCCGAAACCGCTCCTCAGATCACCGACGAAGCCCCCGACAGCGTCGTCACGAGCCGCTCCCTCGAGCAGATTGCCGCCGCCGAAGACCACGTCTGGCAGTCGCGCGAGGCGGACCACGGCAAAGTCCCCGCCAACCGCTCCCGCTTAAAAGTCCGCCTCCAGCAGGTCCGCGGCAAAGCCCCTGCCGCTCCCAAAACTGCTCCCCAAGCTGAAAGCAACGAAAGGGAAGGGGAGGCTGTCCCGACCAGCCGCTCCACCACGCAGTCCTGGCTTGACGGCGCACCACGGGAGCCCATGCCCGCCTTTCTGCCCCCGCAGCTCGCCACCCCTTCCGAGCACATCCCGGCCACTTCCGGCTGGCTGCATGAGCTCAAGCTCGACGGCTACCGGATCCAGGCGCACCTGAGAACCGACGCCAAAGCGACGCCCGGAGCCACCCTCTTCACCCGCTCCGGCCTCGACTGGACCTACCGCATGCGCCCTGTTGCCCGCGCCATTGAGAAAGTCCCGGCGCAGCAGCTCATCCTCGACGGCGAGCTCATCGTTCTCGACGCCGACGGCACCAGCTCCTTCAGCAAACTCCAGTCTGCTTTTCAAAACGAGAACCCCGAGTCGCACCAGCTCACCTTTTTTGCGTTCGACCTGCTCCATCTCAACGGCCGCAACCTCCGCGACTTGCCCCTTCACGCTCGCAAAGCCCTGCTTGAGCCGCTGGTCGCGCAAGCTGCCGACCCCCTGCTCGGCTACAGCCCCCACCTCGAACTCTCGGCCGACCAGGTCTACGCCCACGCCTGCCAACTCGGGGCCGAAGGCATCCTGTCCAAACAAATCGACGCGCGCTATGTCGGCGGACGCACCGAAACCTGGCTCAAGCTCAAGTGCAAGCACCGGCAGGAGTTTGTGGTCGGCGGTTTTACCCCGCCCAAAGACCGCGGCACCGGCCTGGGCTCGCTGCTGCTCGGCTACTACCGCGACGGAATGCTGGTCCACTGCGGCCGCTGCGGTACCGGTTTCACCCAGGCCACCGCTCGCGAGCTTCGCGCCGCGCTCGAACCCCTGCGGCAGCCCAAAACGTCCTTCGGCTCCAATCTCGACGCGCTTGCCCGGCGCGATGCCGTTTGGGTCCGCCCCGAGCTCGTCTGCGAAGCCCGCTTCGCCACGTGGACCGCCGATGGAGCGATCCGCCATGCTTCCTTCCAGGGGTTGCGCGCCGACAAGCCGGCCGCCGAGGTCGTCAAGGAAGCGCCGGCCCTGCCCAACCACGATTCCTCGGATCTAGAAGAAGATTCCACGCCAGGGAAGGGAAGCGACTCACAACCAGCCCCGGCAATGGAAAGCTCAAGCCATCCATCAGACGCTCCCACCACAGACCTCGAAGCCGCTACCTCATCCGGCGCCGCCCAAAAAGCCGCCGCCCAAGAAGCCCCTGCAGTGAGCCCGTCCAAATCACGAGCCAAAAAAGCGCGGGCGAAAGCCACTCCTTCGTTCACGCCAGCCGAATCCGAAAGCGCCGAAGCCGAAAGCGCGAAAGCCGAAAGCTCCGCACCCAAAGCCATCACCCATTCGCAAGCGACGGCGAAGCAAGCGACGGCGAAGCAAGCGACGCCGAAGCAAGCGACGCCGAAGCAAGCGACGCCGAAGCAAGCCCCGGCAAAGGCTCTCCCACCAGGTACGCCCATTTCGCCCACTCCAGCCTCCACCGCTTCGGCCCGCGCGAGCACACCCGCGCCCGCCCTCCGCCTCACCCACCCCGACAAGATCCTCGACGCCGCTTCCGGCACCACCAAGCAGCAGCTCGCCGATTACCTCCTCGCCGTCGCCCCCGCCATGCTGCCCCACCTCGCCGGTCGCGCCGTTTCCATCGTCCGCTGCCCCGACGGCACCGGCCACCCCTGCTTTTTCCAGAAGCACGCCAAGGTCGGCACCCCCAAAAGCGTCGGCTCCTTCCCCGTGCCCGATCGCGACAACCCCGCCCACTCCGAGCCCTATCTCACCCTCGACACGCCCGAAGCGCTCCACGCCGTCGCCCAGCTTGGCGTTCTCGAGCTCCATCCCTGGGGCTCCCGCACCGCCGCGCTCGAGCAGCCCGACCGCCTCATCCTCGACCTCGACCCCGACGAAACCCTCCCCTGGTCCGCCGTCGTCGAAAGCGCCCTCACCATCCGCGCCTTCCTAAAGGAGCTCCACCTCGAAACCTGGGTCAAAACCACCGGCGGCAAGGGACTCCACATCGTCGCGCCCCTCCAGCCCTCGGCCGAGTGGCCCGAGATCCGCCTCTTCGCCCGCGGCATTGCCGCCGCCATCGAAAGCACCGACCCCAAGCGCTACCTCATTAAAATGACCAAGGCCGCCCGCAAAGGCCGCATCTTCCTCGACTGGATGCGCAACGCACGCGGCGCCACCGCCGTCGCCC
>CAXTYP010000031.1:0-14406 GCA_964248435.1 uncultured Acidobacteriaceae bacterium
AGCGGCCCTTGCACGGGAGCTTTGCAGCAGGCCTCGGCAAGGCTGCCGGGCAAAGCTGCCGTTAAGGCAATGCGACGCCCGGAGCACCGCGAGCAACGAGAGCACAGGGAGCACCAAGGAGCACCAGGGAGCACCAGAAGAGCACCAGGAACCCACCCCACTCTGGCCCATCCAACGTAGCTCCCGTCGCAATCAGCCTTGGCAAAACAGCTGCCTCGCGCAAAGCGCACGACCCACGCACCCGCGCCCCTAGTCGACCCACTAAGCTGTCCAGCCCACAAGGCCCACGCTCGCTCCGTGCCCGCGAGCCCGCCTCCAAGCCACGAAAGAAAGTGTCTGATGAGCCCGACAAGATTCCGCGCCACCTTCCCCCTTCTGCTTGCCGCTCTCACCTCCCCGGCCGCCCACGCCACCGTCTTCGGCGGCGTCACCGGCATCGTCCACGACCCCCAGCATCGCCCGCTCGCCGGCAGCACCGTCACCCTCCAGGCCGCCGGTTCCGCCTTTGAGCAATCCGCCCAAACCGACGCCGACGGCTCCTTCCGCTTTCCCGCCGTCCCTCTCGGCGACTACATCCTCGCCGCCGCTCACCCCGGCTTCGGCACCCTCCGGCAATCGCTCACCGTCCGCGCCAACACCACGCCCATCCTTCATTTCGAGCTGCCCGTCGCAGCCGTCACCGCCTCGGCCACCGTCACCGGCCAGCCGGCCGAACTCAATCCCGACTCGGCCACCCCCACCACCCTGCTTCGCACAAACGACATCGACGAGACCCCCGGCGCCGACCAGACCCAGTCCCTCGCCATGATCACCGACTACGTCCCCGGCGCCTACATCACCCACGACATGCTCCACATGCGCGGCGGCCACCAGGTCGCCTGGCTCATCGACGGCGTCGAAATCCCCAACACCAACATCGCCTCCAACCTCGGGCCGCAGATCGATCCGCGTGACATCGATTACCTCGAAACCGACCGCGGCTCCTACTCCGCCGACCTCGGCGACCGCACCTACGGCATCTTCGACGTCGCCCCGCAAAACGGCTTCAACCGCAGCCGCGACGCCGAGCTCACCCTGTCCGCCGGCTCCTTCCTCCAGACCGATGACCACCTTTCCTTCGGTTCTCACACCGGGCGCTTCGCCTACTACGCCAGCCTCGAAGCCAATCGCAGCGACTACGGCCTCGCTCCCCCGACCGGCATCGTCACCCACGACAGCAGCAATGGTTTCGGTGGCTTCGCGTCGCTGCTTTTCAACCAAACGCCGCGCGACCAGTTCCGCCTCGTCGCCCAGCTCCGCCGCGACTTCTTCCAGATTCCCTTTGACCCCGACCAGTCGAGCGCGGAAAACCAGCTCTACAACTCCTCGGGCTTGCGCGACACCCAGTCCGAACTCGACGGCCTGGCCGCCTTCACCTGGGTCCACACCTTCTCGCCCGTCACCGTTCTCACGCTGTCGCCCTTCTTCCACCACAATGACGCCGACTACCAGCCCAACTCAAACGACACCCCGGTGGCCACCACCTCCAACCGTTCCTCCAACTATGGAGGTCTCCAGGCTTCCGCCGGCACCACCCTCGCCCGCAACAACATCCAGGCCGGCCTGTACAGCTACGGCCAGCACGACGGCAATCTTTTCGGGAACATTTTCAACGACTGCGACACCTACACCGCCGCCGCCGAGCCCTGCCCGTCCAACTTCCGCCTTTCGCAAACTGCTTCCGGCGGCCTCGTCGAAGAGTGGTTTTCCGACCAGTGGAAGCCCGCGCCCTGGCTCACCATCCTGCCCGGCCTGCGCCTGTCCCAGTTCCGTTCCGATGTTTCCGAGAATGCGACGGCGCCGCGTATCGGCCTCGCCGTCCAGGTACCCCGGCTCCGCTGGGTCTTCCGCGCCTTCTACGGCCGCTTCTACCAGCCCCCGCCACTGCTCACCACCGGTGGCCCCTTGTCTGCCTACGCCGGGCTCAACAACACCGGCTTCGCCCCGCTGCACGGCGAGCGCGACGAGGAACACCAGTTCGGCGTGCAAATCCCCCTCCCCGGTCCACTCCACGGCTGGGTTTTCGACGCCGACACCTTCCAAACCCGGGCCAATAACTTTCTAGACCACTCCAATATTGGAGAATCCAGCATCTACATCCCCGTCTCGGTCGATGGCGCTCTCATCCAGGCCTGGGAGGCCACGCTGCGCTCGCCGCGCCTCCGCCACGATGGGCAGTTTCACCTCGCCTACTCCAACCAGATCGCCCAGCAGCGCGGCGCCATCACCGGCGGTCTCATCTGCGAGCCCATCTCCTCCCCCGAGTGCGACGTCCAACCCGGCTACACGCCCGTCGATCATGACCAGCGCAATACCCTCAACTTCGGCTACCGATCGGCCATTCCCTTCCACGGCTGGGCCTCCACCAACATCTCCTACGGTTCCGGCTTTACCAACGGCGACCAGGGCGATCCCAATGATCCCTACCCCGGCGCGTACCTGCCCCAGCACACCACCTTTGACCTCGCCCTCGGCGCACCCCTCGGCGAATCCACCACGTTTTCCATCCAGGCCACCAACGTCGCCAACCGCCGCGTCCTGCTCGACAACTCCCTCACCTTCGGCGGCTTCCACTACAACGACCCAAGACAGATCTACGCCGAGTTCCGCTACCGCTTTCACTACTAATGCCTTTGCCCATCGCAAGAGTGATACGTGATGCGGAGGAAGCGGCATCGATTCCCTCCGCATCGCCCAACCAAAGTCACGGACATACGTGGAGCATCAAAGAGCGGGTAGGAATGTTGAACTAGCGTATTGGGATGAGTGGGAATCGTATGGTGTTTACAAAATCTTTCCTGGACTTCTTCGCGGTATGGAGCTTTCCAAAAGCATCGGTAGCAACTAAGCGAACCTCCACGGTCGGTGCAATACAGCTGAAGCTGGCTTTCCAGGTACCAGAAAAGCAAGAAATCCGGGAACTAACTGGCCTGGTCCGATGGGATTAATGGCCTTCTTATAAAGAGCGTCTTCACCTCTAAAGAGGCGGTATTCTTGGCCAGTAAGTTCTAACTGGGTGTCAGTTGCGATTGGCAATGCCTTGATGATTTCACCATCCGGAAAGTTAACGTACATATTCCAATCGCCGACGGCACTTTGACTACCCGTGTTGCTAACGATGGCTTCAACCACCACCAGGGCTCCCCTCCCTGCGTATGGCGGTCCCGGGTCGCTCACGTTCAGAGTAGTCATGTCCACCCGAATCCTAGGCAGCCCGCTTAGGTATGCAGCATTAACAAGATAGCCGAGAAAGCCAAAAAATAGCGCCCCAACCAAAGCGAGTGCTAGTACAACGACCCATGTCGAATCCGTGCGAAGTGCAGTATGGATCAATTTAGCATATTCAATCATTTCGCAGGTAAATACCTTGAGGCTATGATGGTAACATCTTGAAATCAGATGTTTCACCGTCGACGGAACACCAGACTTGCTTATGTTGGGAAGCGGAAGCGCAATCAGTGGACCCGGCGATAGAGACAGCACTTTCAGTTTGCAACCAGTCAGCTAGTCCGCTTTAAACGACCAGCACGGAGGCACCTGTGGTTGCGCCGGAGCAGCTTTTGGCGGATGGCGAATCACTCAAGCCGCAGAGCTGGCAATCAGCCTTTCCAAACGAAAAAGGAGCCGCATTTTGCGGCTCCTTTTTCGTGACTGTCCCGCTGGGTTTTACCGCAGCGCCAACCCCGGCAGCAGCGCCGTCCCTTCCTGCTGCACCGCGTCCAACTTCCCCGGGTCCAGCCCCAGCGCCATCAAAATCGTCGGCGCTACCTGGGCCGTCGCCGTCGGCACGGACACTGTTCTCGGCACCAGGTGCGGGTTCTCCAGCAGCAGCACGACATTGGTGTCGTCGTGCGAAAAGCCGCCATGCTCTGCCTGCTTTTTCTTGCTGTTCGAGTACGTCACCCCGACGTCCGGCGTCACAATAATGTCCGGCGTTCGCGGATCCCTGCCCGCCCCCACCCCAGGCACGTTGAAGTTCAGCGCCAGCGACGGACCATAGAAAATCTGCCCCAGCCCGATCCCCGCCGCGTTCTCCTCCAGCGTCTCGACCGCGCTCGCAACACTTGCGCCCTGTTTCAGCCACAGCAACGAAACATCGTCCTCGGTCGCGCCAATGCCGGTCGGGTTCAGCGGCGACTCCGACAACGGCAGCTCATTGGCCAGCAGCGTCGCCGGTGTCGTTGTGCCATTCGGCTTATACAAATTCGGGTCGATCGGTGATTGTCCGTGCTTCGCCGTCACAATCACCAGCGTGTCGTCATAGTGTCCCGAATCCTTCAAAGCATTCACCATGTCGCCCAGTGACGCATCGACATACTCGATCTCCTGCAGCAACTCGGGCGAAGGCACCCCTTCCGCGTTCGTATAACCGCCCTTCACCGTTCCTTCAATCAGCTTCTGGCCCACGCTCACGGCCTGAAAATTCATCCCGAACAGCGCCGGCACCGGGGCCGCCGCCGTGCCCAGGTGCGTTTTGCCTGCAATTTGCTGCAGCACCGCATTCACCTTCAACTGGTCATAGCACTGTACATTCGCAAAGCTGTCCGTCCAGGATCCCGTCTGCGCGGTATCGCGGATCGACGCGCACGACGTCCCATCCGGCGTCTTGACCCCAGGCAGCGCCACCACCTGGGAGTTGATCTCGGGCGAGTAAAAATCATCCACGCTGGTGCCGCCCGGCCCGCCGATCGACGAGTACGCCGGATGCTTGTCGGCCCACGCCGTGTAGCCGCCTGCCGCGTGAATCACGTTGTACACCGTATTCACCCGCACAAAGTTCCAGGGATACACCGGCGCGCAGCCCATCGCAGGGTCCCTCGGCAGCCTCTTCGGGTCGATCGAAGCCACGCCGCCGTCCGTCAAGCCCGCTCCCGGCGCGCCGCCGTTCAGCTTGGACTGGTCCAGGTCGATCCCTTCCTCGTACTCGGTCGTTGTGCCCGTCGGCACGCCAAATGCCGTGCACGGCCCCGCCGCCACCCCATTGCCGGTCGTCGCTGCCGGCGCATCCAGCGAGCGGTCGTACGCCACGTCGTAGTACACCCCCATCGTCTTCGGTGTCGCGCCGGTCACCAGCGCCATCAACCCCGGAAACGAGTCCGACGGCTTCGAGGTCTCGGCCGCCGTATAGTTCACTCCGCTTGTAGTCAGCGCCGCCAAGTTGGGGCAATAGGGCTCCCCGCCGTTCACGCCTTTCACCCCGTGCGTGCAGTTCCGCAGGTCTACCGCATGCATGCCGTCCACACTCAACAGCAGCACATGTTTCACATCCGCCGACCCAACCTGGCCCTGCGCTCCCGCGATCACAGGCAGCAATAGCGCTGCAGTCGCCACACCCAGCAAACGATAATTCATCCGAAATACCTCCGGGTGTTTGGATAACAGGTCCACTCCCCCAAAGGTGTTAACTAAGCGTGAAGTTCACACACGCTTACGCACTTAAACCTTTCAACTCCTGCTTTTCTCCTTGCACCCCGCAAGCAGGCCCAGCTCTCGCGCCACTCGCTCCACCACCGGCCCCCAATCGCCGGACCGTTGCTGCCGAAACAGCCGCGCTGTCGGGTACCACGGACTGTCCTCACGGTCCACCATCCACCGCCAGTCTGAAACTGCCGGCACCAGGATCCAGACCGGCTTGCCCAGCGCCCCCGCCAGGTGCGCTGCCGCGGAGTCAACTGTAATCACCAGGTCCAGCCCGCTCACCCACTCCGCCGTGACCCCAAAATCCCCCGCGTCCGGCAAATACTCGCTAAATGGGACGGGCCCGGAACGCGCCTCGCCGGCCTTGGAACCTTTCTGGAGACAAACCAGCGAAACGCCCGGCACCTTCCCAAGCGGTGCCAGTTCCGCAATGGACAGCGAACGGAAGTGATCGATCGAGCTCGTCGGGCTGCCGGCCCACACCAATCCAACTCGCAACGGAGCGTCTAGGGAATTGCGCCCTGCACTTGTGCCCGCAAATAGATATGGCGTCCGCCGTGGAATCGATTCCAGCCTTGTCTCAAATGCCAATGGCAGGCTCATTAGCGGGCAATGCCACTCAAACTCCGGCAGCGCCTCTCCCCGCTCAATCATCCGCTCCACCCCGGGCAGCGTTTTCATCAGCGACTTCAGCTCTGGCTGTACCTCCAGCACCACCCGGCCCCCACGGTCTGCGACGAGCGGGACATATCGCGCAAACTGGATCGTATCCCCAAAGCCCTGCTCCGCATGCAGCAGGATCGGAGCGCCTACGAGCGGCTCACCGCGCCATTGCGGCCGGCCAAATTCCCTGCGCACAGATAGAAGTTCTTTCGATCGCCATCGCCACTCAGCCTCTGCCCAGCCTGCCTGGAAATCGCCGGCCCGCAGCAGTAGCTTGCTCAGGTTGGCATGGGCGGTTGCCAACTCCGGTGCCAGCTCGATCGCGCGCTGAAAGCAGGCTTCGGCGTTCTCCACCCGGCCCTGCTCCCAAAAGCATGTGCCCAGGTTTACATGCGCTTCGGCGTACTTCGGGCGAAGCGCGATGGCCGTCTGGGTTGCTTCCTGCGCCTCCTCGTACCGGCCCAGCGCACGCAGCGTACTACCGAGACTGTTGCGATATTCCGCGCTCGCAGGGTGAAGGCGGATCGCCTCCCAGTGGTGTTCCAGCGCTTCGGCATGCAAGCCGTCTTCGCTCAACGCATTCGCGAGATTGCCTTGAACCTCCGCCGCTGCGGGGTTCAGTTCACACGCTGCTCGCAAAAAGACCAGTGCTGTACCGCGGTCTCCCAGCGACGCAAACAGGCTTCCCAGGTTGTTGTGCGCCTGGTAGGCCTTGCTGTCCAGTTCAATCGCCTGCTTGTAACAAAGCACCGCCTCGCTCAGGCGACCTGAGTTCTGATGCTCAACACCCCTGGAGACCTGCGCAGATGCCCGGGCTCTTTGAGACATCCCCGCCTCCCGGGTCCAGGGCCAGGCTTCGCATCACCTGAACACGCCGCCACTAAACTCGATGCAACCATCCTTCCAGCAAGCAGGCGCGGGCGCAAATGACGCTGGTAACAAGGGAGGCAGCGCCAGAGTCAGCAGGCAAGGTTTGCATCTCGAGAGGATGACGTGCACGCGACCAGCGGGTGCTGGAAAAGATGCAAAGGGAAGCGGCCCAAACAGGAGGCGGCTTGCGACTGCCCGGCATGGAATGAAACGCCTGCCTCCAAGCGCCTCTCTTCATCACTCGGCCCAACCTTTGCCAAGCTGGAGAGCTACCATCGAATCTCCTTGTAGCACTGCTGTGCTGATTTCTCGCCTCCGTCGCCGTGACCGCCACCAATCTGGGCTGCACTGGGCGGATAGCCGCTGCTTTCTCTCCACATACACTGGCTTTGTATGTCGACAGACTCCGCCACCCTTGCTCGCCTGCTTGCTCTTGGCGGGGAACTCCACAGTCGCCGCAAGTTCGACCTTGCCCACATGCGTCTCCTGCT
This sequence comes from uncultured Acidobacteriaceae bacterium, assembly GCA_964248435.1. GTDB lineage: Bacteria > Acidobacteriota > Terriglobia > Terriglobales > Acidobacteriaceae > EB88. Next base: position 7,482 of record CAXTYP010000031.1, read on the forward strand.
CCAGGAACTGGGCAACCCGCAGCAACGATTCCCCTCCGTCCTGATTGCCGGAACCAACGGCAAAGGTTCCACCGCCTGCACGCTGGCCTCGATCCTGCAAGCATGCGGTTACCGAACCGGCCTCTACACCTCTCCACATTTGGAGACCCCAAACGAACGCATCCGGATCGACAGCACCTCGGTTTCGAGCGCTGAACTTGCCTCATTGTTTGTGCAGGTGGAAGCTTCCGCATCTCGTCTCGTCGCGACCGGGGCTCTGCCGCATACGCCTTCTTTCTTTGAAACCATGACAGCGATGGCATTTCTGGCGTTTGCCGGTCGATCCATTGCGATCGCAATCCTTGAAGTCGGCCTGGGCGGCCGCCTCGACGCGACCAACGTTGTCGAACCCCTTCTTTCAGTCCTGACCGACATCGCCCTCGACCATAAGGAGTGGCTGGGAGATACGATCGGCGCCATCACGCGAGAAAAAGCCGGCATCCTGCGCGCCGGAGGCACTCTCGTCACCCTGCCTCAACATCCTGAGGCGAACCAGGTTATCGGCGAGGTAGCGGTTCCTCTAGCTATTAAAGGGATCAACGCCGCCGATTACTTGCCTGCTTGTACGTCCGCGAGCATGCCCGTCACCCAGGGAACTCTTGCGAGCCTGCTCCGCAATTGCTACAAGGTCACCCTCCCTCCCGATGTTTGCGGAGGTGCCGTGCTCCATGTCGATTCGCCACTTGCGGGCTCTCACCAGCAGCGCAACCTCGCCCTGGCCATCGCAGCCGCCGTCCAACTGCAGCGCGATCATGGCTTCCAGCTGGATGTGGCCTCCATGGAGAGGGGCATCCAGTCCGTAACCTGGCCAGGACGACTGCAACTGGTTGAAAAGGATGGAAGTGCTCCCGTGCTGCTCGATGCCGCACACAATCCGGCAGGAGCCTGGGCCTTGCGCGCCGCACTCTCCCCTTTACCGGTGAGTGGGCCGCGCACCCTTGTCTTCGGCTGCATGGCAGACAAGGAGATTGCCGAGCTGGCTCAGATCCTCTTCCCTGTTTTTGAACGCGTGATCCTGACCGAGATCAACACGCCGCGATCTGCTCTTGCGCAGGCCATTGAACCAGCTGCTCAGAGTGTGGGAGCCAACTACCAGCTATTCTCAAAAGTGGCTGACGCCATGGATACAGCACAAAGCACTACGCCGCAGAATGGGCTCATCGTAGTGGCCGGCTCTGTGGCGCTCGTCGGCGAATGCCTCTCGATTCTAGCCTCTCAAACAGGCAGGCTCCCTGCTTGAAAACTCCCCAGTTGTTCCACGTGGAACAATTGGCTTCACGTGCTGGTGCCAAATAAATGTTCCACGTGGAACAATCACTAAAGCGCCAGGCATGATCGTCGCTGATCGGCCCTGGCGCCGGGGCTAGCCAGCATGATGCGCTACTCTGGGTGACAATGGCACGTCCTGGCCCTCGCCCATCCCCTTTACCGCTCCACACCAGTCTTGCCTCCGTCCTGCTGCGTACGCCGTTGTTTCTGGGCGGCACAGTTCTTTTCGGAACTGCTTCCCTGGCCGTTTCACTCTTCGAGAAAGATGGCAAACGCCAGCACCGCATCGCCCAGGCCTGGGCCCGCGCTTCCCTGCGCTTTGCCGGGGCCTCTTTGACGGTCATACACGCCGAGCGACTCGAACCCTCACACGTGGCCGTCTATGCCTGCAATCACCTTTCCTACATGGATACTCCTGCCGTCTTTGCTGCCCTGCCGTTTCAGTTCCGCATCGTGGCCAGGCACAGCCTGTGGTCCATTCCGTTCATTGGCTGGCATCTCGGACGGTCCGGGCAGATTCCGGTCAACACCGAAAATCCACGAGCCTCCATGGCCAGCCTTTCGGGAGGCATCCGCACGCTTCGCGGCGGTATGCCGCTCTTCATCTTTCCTGAAGGGGGGCGAACCCCGACCGGCGAACCCACGACCTTTCTCAATGGTCCGGCTTACATGGCCCTCCGCGCACAGGTCCCGATCGTGCCACTGGCGTTGATCGGTACTCATGAACTGCTGCCCATGCACAGCAAAACGTATTCTCCCGGCCCCATCCTCCTCGCGGTCGGCGAGCCGATCGAGACGGCGGGCATGACACCCAAAGCGGTCGAATCCGTGACGATCGAGCTGCACCGCCGCATCTCGGCACTGTTCTTCGAGCACTCATGGCGCAAGGCTACGGTGACTCAGCCCGGCCCCCTTGAACCCGCATCTCAGGCAGGAGACGGCCAACATCCGTGACCATGACAATGACTATGACTAGGACCGGCCAGAAGCCCAGGATCGCAATCCCAACGCCGACGACCTTCAATCCTGAATACAACCAGCGCTGCTGGCCACAGTACGTGTCAGCGATTGAGGCGTGCGGCGGAGAAGTCGCCGGCATTGCGCTTGGGCTTTCCCCCGCGGAGACCGCGACCCTTGTAGCGGGTTGCAGTGGCGTTTTACTGCCCGGTAGTCCCGCCGACGTGAATCCTCAAAAGTACGGCCAGCAAGCCGCACCCGAGACGGCTCCGTCTGACCCAGGGCGTGAGGCCACCGACGAGCTGCTGCTACAGGATGCATTCCACCTGAAGAAGCCGCTACTCGGCATTTGCTTCGGCTTGCAGATGATGAACGTGTGGCGAGGCGGCACATTGATCCAACATCTTGCCCAGGGGCACTCGCCGGCCAGGGACCAGGCTGCGCTCTCCCATGCCATCGAGGTAAGACCCGGTGCAAGACTCCTTCGCAGCTTTTTTCTGGATGCTGCTACCCCGGAGATTAACAGCAGTCATCACCAGGCCGTGGGGACGCCGGGCGATGGACTCGTGGTGAGTGCATGGTCCACAAGCGACGGCGTGATTGAAGCCTTGGAGGGCCTCACTCCTGGAGATCATTTCGCGCTCGGCCTCCAGTGGCACCCTGAACGGCTTTACACCACGGACCCAGCGTCGCTGGCCATTTTCACCACCTTTATCGCTGCCGCGCACCAGTGGCATCTTCCCCACGAATGAAATCTGCGGAGATTGCCCGCTTGCTGCAGCAGCAGGCTGGCCTCGTCATCGACGCAGTCCTCGCGGATCAGTTGGCTCGCTATCTCGAGTTATTAGTGCGATGGAACGGGCGGACAAACCTGACGGCTATTCGCGAGCCTTCTGAAATGGTGCTTCGTCATTTTGGGGAGTCTCTCGTCTGCGCACAAGCGCTACCCCGCAGTGTCACAAGTCTTCTGGACTATGGCTCCGGGGCAGGCTTTCCTGGTCTGGTTTGTTCGTTGGCGCGACCCGAGATTGCCGTCACGCTGGCCGAGTCGCAGGGCAAAAAGGCCGCCTTTTTGCAGGAGGCATGTCGCGTCCTCGGTGTGACGGCGAGCGTGCATGCGGGCCGGGTGGACTCACTCCCTGCTGCATGTACTTTCGGAGCGGTGACGCTGCGAGCCGTGGACAAGATGCATGATGCTTGCCTGGCAGCGAGGAGCCGGGTCACAGCAGGTGGATGGCTGGCGCTGATGACGACTCGTGCAGAGTTCGACACCCTTGTAGATGAACTGGCGGGAGTAGCCTGGCGGCCGCTGCTAGCGCTTGATGATGGCGGCAACAGGGTTCTTGCGTTGGGGCGTGTGCTGGCAGATGTTCCACGTGGAACATCTGCGGCCCGATAGACGGCCGCCGAAGGTTGTTCCACGTGGAACATTCGAGCCCGCATTTGCTGAATTGAGCCTGCCCGCCTATCTTCTCTGTATGGGTAGGGTTGTTGCTGTGGTCAACCAAAAAGGCGGTGTGGGCAAGACGACAACGGCTATCAACCTGGCGGCGGCATTCGCATTGGACGAGCTTCCCTGCTTGCTGGTAGATATCGATCCCCAAGCCAACACAACCAGCGGCCTCGGCTTTGGGCGCGACGAAGATCGGCTTTCGACCTATGATGTGCTCGTGGACGGAGTTCCGCTAGCGGACGCTGCTCTCCAGACCGAGATTCCGGCGCTCAAGTTGATTCCATCGAGCAAAGACCTGGTGGGAGCGACGGTAGAGCTGATGAGCCAGGAAAACCGGGCCGTGAAGCTGCGGGAGGCGCTGGTTGAGGCGCGGGATTCGCACGAGTTTATCCTGCTGGACTGCCCGCCGGCGCTTGACCTGCTGACATTGAACGCGCTGGTCGCGGCAGACTCTCTGTTGGTGCCGATGCAGGCCGAGTACTTCGCCCTGGAAGGGGTTTCAGAGTTGCTACGGACTTTGGAACGAGTTCAAGCCAGTCTGAATCCTGAGTTGGCGATTGAAGGCGTGTTGCTGACGATGTATGACGACCGCACGAACCTGGCGCAGCAGGTGATGGCCAACCTGCGAGAGCATTTCGGCGAAAAGCTGCTGAAAACGACAATTCCGCGCAATATCCGGCTGGCGGAAGCGCCGAGTTATGGGCAGCCGGTGTCGCTCTACGACCCGCGGTCAAAGGGAGCCGAAGCTTATCGCGAGCTGGCCCTGGAGCTGATGAAGCGCAATGGAGTGAAAAGCCGGCGCAGGGTTTCGCAGCAGACTGCAAAGCGAGAAGTGCGGTTCTGGCCTTACTCGTAAGGTAACTGGAAAGTAAACCGAGGCGGAGGTAGCAATGATTACGGAAGCAGTGTTGGAGAAGGAAGCGGGCGGCAAGCGACGGGCGCTGGGCAAGGGTCTGGACTCGCTGTTGCCTCGCTCAGCTCGGCCCGCGCCGGCGGTGGAGCTTCCGGTTCAAGCAATAGAAGCGGCTCCGACGGGAAAAGCATTTGAAATTGAGCTCGATAAAATCGAGCGCAATCCTTATCAGACACGAATGCGGTTTGATGAAGGGCTGCTGGACGAGTTGGCGGCTTCGATCCGCGCGGTGGGGGTGATCCAGCCGGTGCTGGTGAGGCCGCTTGAGGGTGGGCGTTACCAGTTAGTAACGGGCGAGCGGCGCTGGCTGGCTTCCCAAAAGGCCGACAAAGCAACGATTCCGGCGGTGGTGGCAGCGCTGAACGATGCGCAGGCGATGGAAGCCACGATCATTGAGAACCTGCAGCGGGCCGACCTGAACCCGATGGAGCAGGCGCGGGCGTTTGACCGGCTGGGGCGCGAGTTCCGGATGACGCAGGAACAAATGAGCGTGCGGACGGGCAAGGACCGGGCGTCGATTTCGAATTTTTTACGGCTGCTGAAGCTGCCGGAAGAGTTGCAGGGTGCGGTGGAAACGGGCGGGCTGACGTTTGGGCATGCGCGGGCACTGCTGGCGCTTGAAAGCCCCGAGCAGATGCGGCGCGCGGCGCAGAAGATGACGGCACTGGCAATGAGTGTGCGGCAGGCAGAGACATTTGTGAAGGGGATCATCGACCCGGAGCGGCGGCACCAGGAGAGCGACGGCTTTGGGAAAACTGCGGAGAAGAAGGATGCGAACGTGCGGCAGATGGAGGATACGCTGCGCGAGCGGCTGGGGCTGCGGGTGAGGATCGAGGACAAGAATGGGCGCGGGCGCGTGGTGATCGAGTATGCGGATCTTGAGGGGTTTGACGGGCTGGTGGAGCGGCTGATGGGGGAGTTCGGGGGGCCGAACCGGTAGAGCTTCTCGCTCTTATGTGACGCGCCGCGAAGTGGCCGCCAGCCGCGCAGGCGGTTTTGGGTTTGTGGTTGGTAACAGGATTGATCCATGACTTCGCTATTTTGAGCAGGAGTGATGGGCATTGCGAAAGGGTCTGCTATCCGGGTTACTGTGTAGCTCTTCGGAAGTGGTTTTGTTTGCAGCTTTAATCTTAATGGGCTGGGCAGCGGCGCGTTCGTGGTTGAGGGCGAGTAGCCGTGCGAGGACTTCCTGCTTAGTGAGGCCGGTGGGCCATCCGTAAGCGGCGAAGACGGCCTGGTCGAGGGTGTGGTGGGCATTGGCGAGCCACTCGGGGCGCTGATTGTAGAGGTTGGTGAGGGGCGGGTTTTGAGGTCGAGCTCAGAGAGGCGAGGCTGGCCGGGAGCTTCGGCCGGGTTGAGCCAGGCGGTGCGCAGGCGGACGAGCAAAAGGTGACAGGTCAGGCTGTATGCTCTGAGAGATGCTGGATGAACTTATTAAGCGCGGTTTTCAGTGCCGCTTTGAATCACATGCGGGAGCAATTCTCGATAAGGACTTCCCTGAGGCACTTCGAGAAATCTCTGGTGTTTTGATCGATGTAGTTGTCCCAATCACGGAGATTATCGGGTCCGGGGGTGGGGAAAGCAAGGGCACTCAACGCATGCGTCGAGCGTTAGCCGAATCGGGATGGCTAAAAGAAAAATACGAGGTGCGGAAGATCATCAATGGGGTGGAGAAGGAGTCGATCTCGCACGAGGTCGACCACGTAAAGAGGTTTGAGAAAGGCGAGATTGCCTTCGAGATCGAGTGGAACAACAAAGATCCATTTTTTGACCGCGACCTTGAAAACTTCAAGCGCCTCCACAACGAGGGCGCGATAAGTCTGGGGATCATCGTAACTCGCGGCGAGACCTTACACGCAAGTATGTATGAGTTCGTTCTCCGCTTTGCTCGAGAGCAAAAAATCGAATCCTTCGAGGATCTTGCACATTTGAATATCACGCCCACAATTCCGCAGAAGAAAGCAATACAAAAGTGGGTAAGCCGTAATCGGAGCTCCCTGTCGTTTGAGGAAGCCTGGGCAAAGAAGTTCGTTAGTGACAAATATGGTGCCGCTACAACTCACTGGCGCAAGTTGATGGACCGAGTTCAAAGAGGGGTAGGAAATCCCTGCCCGTTGTTGCTGATAGGTCTTCCTAACTCAATTGTTTCATTTGGGGTGACAGACCTTTCAAGTATCGCCGCTGAGATAGAGAAGGCAAGCGTTGAAAACGCAGAGGCGACACTTGAAAGCGAAATATAGGAAAAGCAGAACCTATCACTGGATAGGCTCGAAGAGGCCGCCTATGCTTCTAGA
>CAXTYP010000032.1:0-14059 GCA_964248435.1 uncultured Acidobacteriaceae bacterium
CCGGCCACGCAAACACCCAGCCCAGCCACACCGCCCCCGCCAATATCCCGAGCAGCACCACTGCTGCCAGCAACCGCCGCATGGCTCAATTCTAAGGCCGGGCCTACCATAAAGGGGTGGTCGTCACTCCTCAACCCCGCTACCTGGGCCTCGATATCGGTGACAAGCGCATCGGTGTCGCCGTATCCGACGCGCTGGGCCTGCTCGCACAGCCGCTGCTGACGCTCCATCGCGGCAACCCGCGCGACGACATGCGGTCACTCCGACGGCTGCTCAGGCGGCATGAGTGCGTGGCCATCGTCGCCGGGCTGCCTTTCCACCTGTCCGGGGAGACCGGCGCGCAAGCCGTTAAAAGCGAGCGGTTTGCGCGGGAGCTCGGCGAAATGTGTGGGGTGCCCGTGCACCTGTGGGACGAGCGGCTCACCACCGCCGAGGCCCACGAACTGCTCTATCGCGCCGGCCACCCCCGCGCCGAGCACCGCGCGCTGGTCGACCAGGTAGCCGCCGTGCTCATCCTCCAGGGCTTTCTTGATGCCCGGCGTCCAGCCGCATCTGCCTCCCCGCCTCCAGACGGGGAGGTATAATCTGACATCGCGTCGCACCCATGCGGCGTTCCCCTGTTTCCCTGGAAATCTACATGGCTGAAGTCACCAACACCTCTATTCCCGAGCACATCAAGCAGAAGCTGCTCGAAGACATCCGGCTCCTGGAGCACGAGCTCGCGCACGAGCTGCCGCAGGAGATTAAAAAAGCAGCCGCGCTAGGCGACCTGAGCGAAAACGCCGAGTATCACATGGCCAAGCAGCGTCAGGAGTTTGTCAACGCGCGCTTGGGCCAGATGAAAAAGCGCATGGGCGAGCTCGCGCTGGTGAATTTTTCCAACATTCCGCACGACAAGGTGGCCTTTGGCTCCAAGGTCACGGTGTTCGACACCACCAAGGATGAAGAGCTGGTCTATAAGCTCGTCACCAGCGAAGAGTCGGACGTACAAAAAGGGCTGATCTCGACCACCTCGCCTATCGGCCGCGCGCTGATCGGCAAGCAGGCCGGCGACATCGCTACCGTGGTGACGCCCAACGGCAAGCGCGAGATGGAAGTGCTCCGGTTCACGACCATCCACGACGAAGCGGTTTAAATGCCCATGCCACGCGGACTCGCTGAAATCAGGCGGCAGCGGCAAACTGCCGCTGCGGAAGCCTTGCCCTCGTCCCAGCCCAATCCAGAAACCGGTCCAGCAATCGGTTCAGGTGCCGGGCCGCATGCCGGCCACCAGGCACATACCCCGCCACACACCCCACCACACACCTGGACCGGCGCATTTGGCCGCGCCTGCGGCGTCCTGCTGCAGGCCATTGTCAACGGGCTCGCGCTCACCCGCATCTCGCCCAATGTCCTGACCTTTGTCGGCCTGCTCATCAACATCGCGGCCGCCCTGCTCTTCGGCTATGCCAACGAGCACAACTTCGTTCGCATGTTTCTGTACGCGGGCCTGGTCATTATCGGGGCCGGCATCTTCGACATGGTCGACGGACGCGTCGCGCGACAAACCAACCAGGTTACCGTGTTCGGCGCATTTTTTGATTCCGTGATCGATCGCTACTCCGACGTGGCTCTCTTCTTCGGGCTGCTGGTGTACTACGCGCGCGGCAATCGCTTCTTTTATGTCGGCCTGGTCGCGTTTGTGATGGTCACATCGCTGCTCGTCAGCTACACCCGCGCTCGTGCCGAGGCCCTGATCGGCCGCTGCAAGGTCGGCTTTATGGAGCGCCCGGAACGCATCGTTCTCGTTCTCATTGGCGCCCTTTTTGCACGCTGGGGCGTTATGGCGCCGGTGCTGTGGGTGCTGGCCGTGCTTTCAACCATCACCGTCATCCACCGCATCGCCTATACCTATGAGATGACCAAGAAAATAAGCGCCGTTCCGCCCCTCGTTCGGTAGCCGCCCGGCCTTGCTGGGCAGACTCAACAGGCTTCAAACGGCCGTCTCACTCCACCGGATGTCGCCTGAACGGAACGCGACGTTCAACACCGACGATCCGCTTTTCCCGTCCTCGCCGTGCGGCTTTCATGACCCATCCCCTACAACCCGTTCTGCTGATTCACGGCGGTGCCTGGGCCATCCCCGACAGCATGCGCGAAGCGCACGAAATAGGCATTCGGGCGGCCCTTCGCTTCGGCTACGACCTGCTTGAAAAAGGCGCGACCGCGCTGGAAGCAGTCACCGCCGCCGTTTCCGCGCTGGAAGACGATGAAACCTTCGATGCCGGGCGCGGGGCGTTTCTGACCCGCGACGGCCGCGTGCAGCTCGATGCCCTGCTGATGGACGGCGAAACCCTGCGCGCCGGCGGCGTCGCTTGTGTGGAGCGGCTGCGCAACCCCATTCAGGCCGCCCGCCTGGTACTGGAGCGCAGTCCGCACGTGTACTTTGTCGGCCCGGGCGCGGAAGCCTTTGCAGCGTCGCACGGCATGCCGCTGATTGAAAACAGGGAGCTTGTTGTCGCGCGCGAACTCCGAAACCTGCGCATGGCCCAGGCGCGCGAGCAGGCCGGCCTGCCGGACGAAACTTTCGCCGGCGCTGATCTGCTTTCCCACGACACCGTCGGTGCGCTCGCGCTCGACCGCCACGGCAACCTTGCTGCCGGCACCTCCACCGGCGGCACGCTCAACAAGGCGCCGGGCCGGGTCGGCGACTCCTCGCTGATCGGTTGCGGCTGCTATGCCGACAACGAAACTGCCGCCGTTTCGCTCACCGGCTGGGGCGAGCCCATCATGAAGCTCGTGCTTGGCAAGTGGGCGGCGGATCATGTCGCCCAAGGAAGCACTCCGCAGGAGTCCGCCAGCGAAGCCATCCAGTACCTGTTCCGCCGCCTCGATGGCCACGGCGGCATCATTTTGCTGGACCGGCACGGACGAGTTGGCCTGGCCCACAATACCCCGGGCATGGCCTGGGGGCTCGCCACATCTGTGGGCATGCGGTCTGGCCTGCATGCCCCGAAAGGTTTTTGACCCATGCCGACCCTGATTCTCGCCTCTGCCTCGCCCCGCCGCCGTGAACTGCTCCACCAGGCCGGCTTCGTCTTTGAAGCGCAGGCTACGGATGTCGACGAAACGCCGCAGCCCGGCGAAGACCCCGTCGCACTCGCCATTCGCCTGGCCCGCGCCAAGGTCGAAGCCCTACCCAGGGCGGAAAACACGGCCATTCTCGGGGCCGATACCGTGGTCGTCGCGCCCTCAGGCGAACTGTTGGGCAAGCCGTCTGGTCCCGAGGACGCCGCCCGCATGCTCGTGCTGCTCGCCGGTGCTACCCACCGCGTCATCACGGGTGTTTGCGTCGGCACCGGGCAAGCGACCGAAGCGCGAACCGAGGTGGCCGCCGCGCTCACATACGTCACGGTTCACACGCTCCACCCGTCCGAGATCGCCGCGTATGTGGCCACAGGCGAGCCCATGGGCAAGGCCGGGGCCTATGCCATCCAGGGCCGCGCCGCTCGATGGATCCCGCAAATCCAGGGCGACTACGCCAATGTGGTCGGCCTGCCCCTGGCGCTCACAACCGCCATGCTGGCCGCCGCCGGCGTTTTTCCCGGGTAGCCCGCTTTGAGGCGCACCGTCGGCATCTCTCAGCCCATGTCGGTTTCGTGGCGACTCCGAACGTTCTGTCATGCAACGGCGACCCCTGGATGGGCGGGGCTTATCGATCGACCGAGCGCGTTTGATCCAGCAGCCCAACGCCGCAATGGGGTGACATCGCAGATACCCCCGTCGAAGCGCGTGGCATGTGTGGTCATACAGCCACAGGCAAGCTGCTTCACTGGAGATTAATCTTTCTTAAGAACGGTGAAACCTGCCCTTTGCGGAGCACCTTTTTGCCAGAACAAGTACCTTTTTCTATTCCGAGCGGGGCCGCCAACCGGCTTCGAGGACAATACGAGCAGACCATTGCCGCCCCGCTTTGCTTCTCCGGGGTCGGCCTGCATAGCGGAGCTCCCGTCAACATGCGGCTCTTGCCTGGGCCCGCGGGATCAGGGATCATCTTCCGCCGGACGGACCTCGACAACTTCGACATCGCTGCCACAGGCCGCAACGTCGCCAAGGTCTCTTACGCCACCAGCCTTATGCGCCAGGGCGTGCTGATCTCCACGACCGAACATCTGCTTTCCGCGCTCACCGGCTTGTCGATCGACAACCTCATCGTCGAGCTCGATAACCTGGAGCTGCCGATCCTTGACGGCTCCGCCCTGCCCTATGTAGAAGGCGTGGAGCGGATCGGACTGAAAGCACAGCGCCGCCGGCGCGAGTACCTCCAAGTCCTGAAGCCGGTCGAAATTCGAGATGGCAACAAGTTCATCGGGTTGTACCCGGGCAGCGGCTACTCCATCACTTACTCCATCGACTTTCCCGCGCCAATCGGCATGCAGTCGCTTTCTCTTGATCTCGCGGGCGGCTCCTACGGCTCGACCCTGGCGCCAGCCCGCACCTTCGGCTTCCGTGAGGACGAACAAAAGCTCCGTGACATGGGATTGATTCGGGGCGTCAGCGATGCAAGTGCCATCATCGTTGCCAATGGCTGTGTCGCCAATGGCCCTCTCCGCTTCCCCGACGAGTTCGTACGCCACAAGGTGCTCGATCTGATCGGCGACCTGGCCCTTGCCGGTCACCAGATTCTGGGCCACGTGGTGGCTGAAAGAGCCGGACACGCCATGCACACCGCGCTGGTTTCGCGTCTGCTCCGCGATCGCACCGCTTGCACGCTGGTCACCGCTTCCGCAGCGCGCGACCTGGCGTCCATGCCTGCTCCGGCCCTCGCGGCTGCATCAGCCTGATCGCGCGGTTCTCGGCTAAAATTGAGCCATGGCGACACCCACGCAGCGCGATCTGCTTTCAGCCTCCGACGCCCTGCGCTCTTCCACGCTTGCCCGCGCCCGCAACACACTTCGCTACGGCGTCTTCGGCGAGCTCGACACCACGGGCGAAACCCTTTCCCACATTGTGGAAGCAGTACCCCTTGCCATTGCCGGGGCCCTGCCGGCCCATGCTTTTGTGTTCGTTCCCCTGGCTCTGGGGGAAACCTCGCACGCCCGGGAAACAGAAATCGCCCGTATACACACGCCGGAGCTGGCGGACCGCGCCATTTGCCACCGCACCGTTCCCCTGGATGACACGACCTATACCTTTATTTCCACGCGGTTGATGGGAGATCGTTTTGCCCTGGCGTTTGAGCTCTACATCAACGTGGGGCATGAGTACGTGGACTCGCTTGGCGAAGGGACAGCGAGTCTGCCGGCCCGGTTCACTGACCTTCTGTGGGCCCAGGCCAGTGCCGATGTCCGGGGCGAAACCTCCCAGGACAGCTACGACGCTCGCAAGCGGGCGATCGAACTGCTGAGCCGGCCCGGCAGCTCCGGCGCCACTTCGAAGGCCCGGCAGGCGGCTTCATCCGCGGACCGGGAGCCCAAACCTGACGCCGGCGACGGAGGCCTGGAACAGCAGTCCCGCTTTTTTGAAGCCGCTTTCGCCGACGCTCTGGCCATCTACATGCTCTCGCTCGCGATCGACCTCGACTTCGCGGATCTCCGTGAGCGCGAATACCCACTCCTGGCAGCCCCGGCGCTCGCCGACCGGCTTCGCGTCATAGCGGAACTGTTTCCTCCCCCTCCAGGCTACGAGTTCGCCATCCGCTACCGCCGCCGGCATTAAGCTCGCCACCCTTGCGAGCGACACGCTGCGGCTACGAGTGCCAGTTCTTCGCAGAACGCAACCTGTTGGCAATCGACGCGGGCCAACGGCGAATCGCGGCTACGACGCAAGCAACAATCGGGTGCGTTCAATTCCGGAGTGGATCGCAGCCCCGGTCCCGGTGCCGTCCCGGCGCAACGCTGCGAGCATGCTGCCCCGGCGATCTGCTCCATCGGGACATCAATCGCCTGGTGCGCATCGCCAGGCCAGCCACCGCGTCCTCGGCAACCGCCGCGACAAGGTCCCAGGCATCGGCGCCGAGTATGTCCATGTGGCAATCGACAACCATAGCCGCATCGCTTTCCCGGCCATCTACCCGGATGAAACCAGGGCCTTGAAACCAGGCCTCGGTGCTCGACTTCCTCGAAAGGCGCTTGCCTGCTTCGCCCGGCTCGGCATCCACGTCCGCCTCGGTGCTCACCGACAACGGCGTGAGCTATCGTTCCCACGCCTTCGCCGACCGTTGCCGCACCTTCGGCCCCAGGCATCGCCGCACCCGGTCCTACATCCCACGCGCCAAAGGAAAAGCCCAATGCCTCATCCGTGAACGGGGTGTTGTGGGTTGTGCGTTCGGGAGCGCGGTGGGGTGATCTGCCAGAGCGTCATGGCAAGAACAAGGCGGTGCACACGCGCTTCGGGCGCTGGGCGCGGCGGCGCATGGGAGCGCCTCTTTGCCGACCTGGCCCGGAACAAGAACAACCCGTACCTGATGATCGATTCGACCGATTGTGCGGGCCCACCAGCAGGCCGCAAAAAGGGAGCTCCGAAGACAAGGCCCCGGGGCGCTCCCGAGGTGGATTGAGTCCCCGGCTCCATCTGCTCACCGACGAAGCGGGCCTGCCGGTCACCTTCCGCATCACCGCCGGCCAACTGCTGAATACGCCCGGGCAATCAGCCTGTTGGAGGGTCACGAAGCCGAAGCCGTGATCGCCAACGAAGGGCTACGCCTCCCCCGAGATCGTCGCCAGCATCAAAGCCCTGGGCGCGGTGATCCCGCTACGACAACATCGCAAGCAGCCCCGCAGCCGCGCAGCTACGACCACTGGCACCGTTTCTTTCGCCCATGCACGCAGCACCGCGGCCCGTTTCTTCAGAAGAGTATTCAGGCCAGCGTACTCGTCTGAAATGCCCGTTTCAGTGAGTACAGGAATGCAGGAGGCACGCCGTGACACATTAGCTCGCCAAAGGAGAGAGCAGATGTGTCACGTTCCTGCCGTAAACCTTACACTGCCATCACAGGCACCCACAGTGCCCACACAGACAAGAAGCTGGCCGCTCGTGGCTTGCGTCGCCGCCAATCAATGGCTTCACACCCTAAACGATCTGGAGAGTGACCTAATCCCTCATCGTCTAGAAACACCCGGCGTCGAGTTCGTGGCTGGCGAGAAACTGGTGATCTGGTAATAGCGTTGGAGAGCACCTTCTATCGACGAGAGCGGTCCTCTCACCACCATGGCCGTCTGGCCCATTGTTCGAGGGCATATGCCTCATCAAGCTTGTACGCGCATTGTGCGTCTACGCGAGTCACCATTCTGTGGCGGCGCCAGTTCCCCTTCCGTCGTATGGCTTATTGTTGATAGCTCCAAATAACAGCCTTTCCGAAGGACCGTGTGCCATATCAGCTTGAGGTCCGTGCAAAATGACGCCATCTTCATGTATTCCTGATCGAGCTGCAACTTCAGGGGACTGATGAAGGAGGTGTGGAACTGGTCCAGGAGATGTTCCGGGATATCTTCCACCAAATGAGCCTCCGCAGCAAAGGCGAGAGAAGCGCGTCCTGTCAATCCGGGACGGCACACCAGGTTGCCCAGATGGTGTTCCGGCAGCTTGGGTCGAGGCCCAACAAGGCTCATCTCTCCCCGCAGCACGTTTACCAGTTGAGGAAGCTCGTCCAGTTTGTATTTGCGAAGAAGTGTGCCCCCAGGGGTCACCCGCAAATCACGCACTCGCGATCGCCTGTTTATGGCTGCTTCCGGAACAACGGTCATGGTGCGAAACTTGTAGATCGTGAAGTGAGTCTGGCCTTTGCCGACGCGCTTCTGCGTGAAGATGATGGGGCCGCGCGAGCCGAGGCCGACAAGAACGCCCAAAACACAGAAAAGCGGTGCAAGCAGGATAAGCAGCATCAAGGCCACGGATAGATCAATCAACCGTTTCAAGCCGGAATTCACCCACGCGCTGGTCTCTGGATGCAACGCGGAGAATGGAGCCGCGTACGTCTGACCGGTGCGACGCGTAGCACCCCCTGTGCTGGACACCGAAGCAGACACAGCAATGCCGCATGGCGGGAAGCAGGGTTGGGACGCGAAACTCTCTCTTTGAACTAGCTCATTTTGAATTGCACTCATATTCATGGCGGATACTCGTCAGGTTTGTATCAGGCATTGAGCAGCTGATTTCATCAACCTCAATGCCACATCCAGTTGCGGCCGTATCGCCATGGGTGTGTTGAGAAATAGGTTCCGTTCAGCTCAACCAGCCCCGCAAGGGCGACAACACTCATTCACACCTCTTTTTCAGCGGTCGCCGCCATAGCCGTATGTGCGCGAATCCACGGCAGCATATCGAATGGTTCCGCTATCGCCGCCTCGGCCGGCTCTTGCTCGCCAGCACGAAGCTGCTGATTGAAAACTGAAGCCGCGCGCAGCCGCATGCGGGGATAAATCTCCTCGGCCCCATACCGCCTGGCAACGGAAAAACCTTGCGCGCGTACCCGTTCGCGTACCGCCGGACTGCTTTCTAACAGCAAGATCTGCTCAACAGCTTCACTGGTTGTAGTGAAGCGAAACAGGTCACGGCCATGCACCGCCTCGATCCCTTCCAACCCCACACCGCTGGTGACACACGGTAACCCCAAAGCCAGATAGTTCAAGACCTTGTTTTGCATGCCTGCACCCATGCGCACCGGGCAGACACCGCAAAACACGTCTTCGAGGTGGTCGCGGATGTGATCGACTTCCCCGCGCACTTCAACTCCCCCGTGAGTTTGCAATTGCATTCTGGTGGCTGCATCGACGGGTCCAATCACCCGAAAAGTCAGATCTGGAACCTGAACTCGCAAATGCGGCAGCACCTCCGTGCAGAACCAGAAGCATGCATCTCGATTCTGCGTAGAACGCAGGTTGCCGATGAACAAAACAGTCCGACCGGATACCTTGGCCTGGTACGGGTATTCGGCCAGGTCCACTGGCACCGGCATACAGGCGACGTTGTTCGGCGCTGCATCTCCAAACAGATAATGAATATCGACCGGCGACACGAGCCACGTTTCCGCAAAGTGGGAAGGAGCCCTCCGCTCAGTGCGCTCCATCCGCTTTTGCTCAAGCGCGTAAACAATATGGAGCCACTCCCGCTTCCCACCCCTGTCGCGCACTCGTTGATAGTTCAGTGAGATCGCGTCGGTCATATCGAGCAGCACCGGTTTTTCCTGCACCGAGTTCTCTACATACTGCGCAGTCCGCTGCAGGTGAGCCACTACGCCGTCGTGGTGTGGGAGCAAGCCTTTCAACATCTGGCCGAAGCGTTGCGAACGGTAGTACGCCAACTGGAGAGGAGTGCGGGTCGGCAGAGCCATCAGCGTTTGCAAATAAGAACGCCATCGAGGCAAATACACAGTATGGACAGACGAGAAAGGGCCATCGATCTCGGCCTTCATGATCTCGGCGTAGTTGGGTTTCGATTCGCTAAGGGCTAATAACGTCAGTTCATATTCCGAGGCGAGCGCTTGAGCCATGTGCATAAGGCGCACACTGTCTCCCCCTGGCGCGTGGAAGGGCAAGCGTGAAGTCAAAAAAAGGAGGCGCTTGCGTGTCCGTTGCCTGGAGTCACGCGTTCCTGAGTCCTGCCCGCTCGGCATCAACGGTGACTGCGGATTTCGTGACTGAGAAACGTAGTGGCTCATATCGGATGTGCTGCTCAATAAAGTAACGCATCTTCCTCGCAGTGATGAATATACTTTCCGGGTGGGAGCAGAAAAGTACCAAAAGTAATCTTTCAGTATTCGAGCCGAGGGAGGAGAATGCGCTTCAGCGTGCGCCGCCGTTACAGACTCGCCACATCGCGACACAAGAACGCTTCCCTCCGGCGACAAACAGCGGGTGGCCGTGAATGTTTCCGGCACGAAACGCCATCCCAGCGGAGCGCCGCGCTGCTGGACCTCTGAACATCTTCGGAGTTCGTCGAAGATACCGGGCCGAAAGTTACGAGTTAGGCTGTTTACTTGCTGTGTGCGCTATTCCCATTGCTGCAACTGCAAGTTGGTGCGCGTGAGCCACTCGGCGGCGCAGTCAGGCACGTTGAAGCTGCTGAGAATGAATCGTTGCAGCATCAGCTGATCATGTCCGACCTGACAGGCGAGCGTGATGAAATCTGCTCACTGGTCGAGCCGGGCGGGTCAGGGCAGACGACCCTCCAAGGCTCGGGCCTGCCTTGCGACCGAGCCTCCAGCAACGCGTCCAGTTCATGCAGGACCAGGTCGAGGCTCACCTGTCGCATGCACACGGCAGACTTGCAGGGCGCAAAACTGTGGCCGTCATGGCAGGGTCGACACGCGAGGTTTTGGCCGCCCCATATTCCGATGACGTCCGGTCTCCGAGGAAGGTAAATGCCGGGATTGGTGGGTCCAAAGATGGCCAGCAGGCAGGCGCGGCTCATGCCCGCCAGGTGCATGGGCCCGGTATCGTGCGAGATAACCGCATCGCAGGTATCGTAGACGCTGACGACCTCGGGAATCGAGAGCGTTCCCAGGCAATCCATCACCTCCATGTCCTGAAAGTAGGGCCGCACCCAGGTATCTTCAGGGCCGCCCAGCAGGACGACTTCCCAGTTCCTGCTTCGCAAGGCTTGCGCCAGCGCCACATAGGACTCAATGGGCCAGCGACGCAAGGTGAGCTGCAGGTGAAAGTTGGCGGCTCCTGCTGGGACGATCGCAATGCGCCGCGCGGCCGTCTTCTCGGGTAGCGGCGAGGGCGGCAGGCAGTCGGGACGCAAAGGCTCCAGGCCCTCGTCGCTGTAGCCATCCTCTCTCCCCAGCAGCAGCCGCGCGAACTCATTGGTGAGGCTGCGGCCCGGCAGCGTGGATGCGCCCCTCGACCCTCGTCGCAGCGCCAGTTTGCGCCGCGCACGCACAGGAAAGGCGAGCAGGCGATAACGCCAGTCGTAATTCAAAGTAGCGCAAAGGTCGTAGCTCCTGAACGCCAGCTTTCGCCAAAGCTCTGCCAAGCCCCGTGCGCGCTCAAACGGTGTGCCAACCAGGATTGCCTTGTCGTTGGCGGGCAGCAGCCGAATCCATGGGTAGCAAGCGAGCAGCGGCTCCGCCGCCTTGCCACACACCCAGTGAATTTCCATGCCTTGCTCGTGGAGAGCACGTACCGCGGGCAGGGTCATGACGACATCCCCGATGGCGCCCATCTTCACGATCAAAGCTCGTTTGATTGCCACGGCTTCCTTTGCTTGCGGCCGCGCCGCAACGCGTGTTCCTGGATCACGGATTCGTACAGCGCGAGATAGCGGTCGCGCACGGCGTCCTCGGTGTAAACCTGCTTCACGCGCTCCAGACCGGCGACGCGAAGCTCGTGCAGCCGCTCAGGGTTTTGCTGGAGCGCTCGTACCTGGCGCGCCAGGTCTTCTGGGTCACCGCAGTGGAACACGGCAGCGCAGCGGCCGTTATCGGTGGTTTCAAGAGCGGCCTCGATGTCACTAACCAGGCACGCGGTACCGCGCGCCATCGCCTCCAGCGGCACCTGTCCCTGGCCCTCTGCATGAGAAGGGAAGACGAGGAGATCGGCTGCATCGTAAAAGGGCGTACAGTCTTGTTGAAAACCATGGAAGCACACCGGCAATCCCTTTGCCGCGGCTTCCAGCTGCGCTCGTTGGGGCCCGTCGCCAATCACATCGAGCACCACGTTTGAAAGCTGCTTCATCGCGGCAATAAGGTCCATTACGCCTTTGAGCACTTCCAGTCTTCCGACAATGGCCAGACGGAACCTGCCGGGGCTGCGCTTTCCTGCGCCAAGGTGCAAGATAATTCGCCTGGACTCGATCCAGTTCGGGAGAGTGTGCAATTGTTGTGCTGGAATCCTGGCCGAGGCGAGCTGCTTTCGTACTGCATCCGATACGCAGACAATGGCATTGGCCATTTTGTGCTCAAAAACTACAAACGGCTTTTTAAAATGGGGAACCAGGGGGGGAGCTAAAGGCGTGTGACGGACAAGAACGGTGGGTACCGCGAGCAGAACCGCGAGAGGCATAAGGTGAGCTTCCGCCTGCCCATTCAGATGAACAACATCCGGATGCCAATCTTGACACACTCGCCACAGGCAACGCCCGGCTCGCGCATAGCGGCCGCGTCTGACGGACAGTTTCCGGTCAATATTTTCGGTCGGAATGTCCAGCCTGTTCAGAAAAGCGGCTAACGTGACATCCGCAACGATCGCACGGACATCGTGGTTTCTGCTTACGATGCCGGCGAGTTTCGACAGGTAAGCCTCCGCACCTCCGAAAAGCGGGGCTACACTGACAAGCAAGATACGCCTGCGCGGGAAGAACAAGTCTTGCTGCGCCGTTAAACCATCATGCGGGTGAGCATGCATCGCCTATTCACCGCCCATGTTAGGCGCGTAGGTGAGCTTCGAGGGCCGGCTTGTCAACAATGTATTTCTGAAAAGGCGCATTCCGAGTGCGAGAACACAGACACAGGCGAGACTAAAGCAGCTTCTGACTTCGCCGCTGAAGGCGATGCTGAGGTCCTCTCTTGGGAGGTAGAGCAGCGCGACAGCTATGCTCCATGCGAAAGGAAGTGAATTCCCCCGCATGTACTTTGTGCAGATCGTTAAAAGCACCGAAATCAACAGTGACTCCAGGATGATCCCGGCAGTTCCTCCTGCAACATAGCCCTCTGCCAAGTAAGCGCCACCCGTTCCAAAACCTAAACTGAACGCGGAAGGATTCAGAAAATAGCTGAGGTCGTCTTCAAAGATTTCTCCCCAATGCTCGTTGCGGACATCAGGCTGTTTAAAGCCGAGAAGCAGTCCATTTTTTAGGTAGCTGAGGCTGTGTGCCTCAAACTGGGGTCGGTAAGCGACCACGCTTTCGAGAACATTGATGGAAACACCTTGCGTGCTCAACAAAATCTTTGGTGCCGCAAGCAGATCGAGTCCTGCCTCTTTGTTTTCACGGAAGATCGCTGTGGCCTCGGCGACGAGCATGAGCGCGAATGCGAGCACAACCAGCGTCTCCAGTTTGAACTTGGAGTTGCGCTTTAACTTGCCAAGAAGCAGCAATCCCAGAAAAAACAAAAGCACTTTGCCTCGCATTCCAATCAGCAGTTCCATGATGGACACGCTGCAATAAGCAGCGGTGATCATCCATAGCCGCCGGCGCGGCTGTTCGAACGCGAAGTAGGCTACGAATGCCGCCGAACAAAGCTGCGAGAAAATGCGAACTGTGAGCCCGACGTCCGATATATGCTCCTGCGACTGAAGAATTGCCAGGTATCCACCGTGGCTGCGGACATACGCCAGGTAAGCGTAGTTTTTGTACACGTGGAACGGAAAACACACCGTAAAGAGAATCAGGAAATATGGTGTAAGGGTCCGGTCGGTGGGCGCGGCATACCGCAGCTGGACATTGAAAAGGCGCTGGGGCACATAAACGCACAGCGCGGAAATCAGGATAAGCAACAAGGTGAGGCGCTGCTGCGCATCGGTGATCTGGAACGGCGTGTCCGCGAGATCAATAGAAAAAGAGTCGTAAGTGCCTCCCCCAAAGCAAAAGGCAAGCAGTCGTCCGCCCTGGAAGAGTAAAAGCAGCGACAGGAAGAAGAACACAGGATGCATGCCGCTGTTGAAGCGCTTCCATGCGAGCACTACAAACGTGACGAGAAACCCTGCGGTGAAGTAGACCATCTGCGAGAAAGGCGCGAGCAGGAGGCAGTCGCAAATCCAAAACAGAATCAATGCGACGGATAGACCAAGGCACTCCAGCACTGCTCCTTGAGTCATCCAAGCACCATGAGCCTGAGCGCGACCAGGGGCGCGAGGGTATCGAGCAGCAACATCTGCGAGTCGCGGAGCGTGGGCAAAGGGTGGCTCATCCGGCGTGTCCGGCGGCCTGGTTCGTGGCGATGAGCTCAGGTGTGATTCCCGGTTGGCGCAACCGCTTTTCAAGCCACAGCAGTACCACTATCAAATAAGGTCCACCCAGGCTCAAAACGACGGCGGCATGCATCGCGGCGCTCTGAGCCGTGAGCTGCCATGGCATCAGCAAGAGCAGCAACGGAGCGGCAAAGAGCAGTGCTGGCCCGAGGGCACGGATTCGGGCGGCA